>JAFVZE010000095.1 GCA_017508315.1 Kiritimatiellia bacterium
CCGGAATTGACATTCGTCGTCACTCCGGAAGGCAGACGGTCGTACCACTCGTCCACATCATTGAAAGCGCGACCCTCGATCGGCAGATATCTGCCGTCGATCCATTTGACGCCGTTCGTGGCCATTATGGCGTTTTTCATCGCCGGACCAGGATCCCACTTCGTGCTCTGAGCCCGCGCTCCGGACGCGATCAACACGAACAACAACGCCAATACGCCAACTTCCGTCTTCATCTCCGATTCCTTTCCTGCTTTGTCAGCGAACGATCAGCATAAGCCCCTGCCAGCCGAAACGGATCTCAAGATCGCCGTTGGCACGCACCGCCACGTGCGGCTCGGTGTCCTTGGTAAAGCCGATGTCGCCCATGATTCTGACATTCCCGATTCCGTCGTATGCACCGGCGTTGGCGATGACGATCTTGAGCGACCTGAGCTCTTCGAACGAAAACGCGCCAAGTCCGGAAAGGCAGATTGCCGAACCCGTGCCGAAGGCAACCGTGCCGGTGACGGAGACGACTTCCGCGGTTCCGTCGGGACTGACCGCGATGTTCCACATACCGTCCGCAGCCACAGCGAAGTCGCCGGGGATCGGCGCGACCGTCGGCTCTTCGGGAAGTTCCGCCAACGGAGTTTCCGGGAACCACTTTTTCAGAAGGTAATTGCGCGTAGCGACCTTCTCACGCTCGGTAAGCGGCCGCTCGTAGACGATAACCTCGCCCATCCTGTTGCCGCCGTGCAGATAGTTCGCGGTGCTGCCGGTCGAAAGCGCGTTGAAGCGCATGCCGGAAACAGGATGGACTTCAATCAGCTGGTAACCGCCGGTAGGCGTAAATTTATGCCGCATATCCCGGGCGATAAGAACGCCGTTCGTATATATCTCCCCTTCCAGAAAATCCTTATTCGCCGCGTTGAAAAGTCCCGTTTCGAGCGTCGGACTCGTATCACGCCCCATGTCGTACACCGTATCGCGCTGTGAACCGAAAATCTGTCCGCCTTTGGCCTGAGATCCGTATACGACATAAGCGGCGCGCAGATTGCGCACTTCGGGAGAAACATCAAGGTACGCGCCTTTGGTCGTGCTGTAATCATCAACCTGCACGCCGAAGTCGATGACCGGATGTCCGTTAAGCGTATCGACTGTATTGAGAAATGGAATGCGCGGATATTCGGTTCTCCACGTATACGCGCCGCTGCGTCCGTCGGGGCTCTGCCACGCCGAAACGTAATTCGTGCCGCTGTGAAGCCACGAGTAGTAACTGTCCGATTTTGTCGCATCAAGATGCAGAATCGGATCCTTCGCCAGAGAATCGGCCTTTACGGACGCGCCCGCCGTCTGGCCTACAGATCCCTCGCGAACGATAAGTCCGCCGGCAAGATCGGAGCCGTTGCCAATAAGCAGCCTGCCCGCGCCGGTTTTGACGACCGCGCCGGTCGTTTTCAGGCTGGCGATCGTTTTTGTCGCACCCGCCGGAACGTCGATAACCGTCTGCGCCGCAGCCGTAACGTGCTGTAAATCGGCGACATCCGTCCCTGAAACATTCTCGTACCCCGGAGCGGTGCGATTGAACCACTTCTTCATCAGATACGCCGACACGTCGCGGATTTCCTCCTCCGTTAACGTACGTTCGTAAGCGATGAACTCGCCGAGCCTGAGACCGCCGCCGTCAGCCGGGCTACTGCTCGTATCGCTTGTGCGCGTTCCAAGATATAACGGCGCCGTGGCGTTGGGCGGCAGGCGCATCGCCAACACCTGGAAGGCTGGAACTTCGTATGCTTCAGTCTCAATGTCGTTATGACTGCCGTTCACCCATGCCTGAGCCGTAGAACGGGTGCTGGTCGATCTGAAGAACAGTTCCGAATACCTGCGCTCGCGCCCCTCCCAGAGCTCGGCACGGTCCAGATTCTGCGCCAGACTGCCGCCGCCCTGAATACGTGCGTCCACCACCGCGAATACCGTGCCGGCGTAAACGACTTTATCAAGAAAGAAATAAGCCTGCGTACCTTCGCTGCGCGAACCGAAATCCAGAATGTTCAACCCCTCTCCAAGACCGTCCGGAACAAGTTTCGGTCGGCGATAGTCCAGAGTCTGATAGGCCCGGACCTGCCGCGACGACCATAAAGAGTTCGTCCACTCGGAAACCGTACCGTCCGCCGTGACAACCATCGCGCTCGTATCCGAAGCGTCAAGGCGGAACGTCATGCCCTTGGGCAGATCTTCGAACGCAGGCACCGGCTTCGACGAAAAGGCGAGCGTGCCTTCTTCAAGCTTCACTTCGCCGCCGAAATCCGCGGCGTCGTTGACGGACAGAACGCCGCCGCCGGTCTTGACCACGGCCGGCAGCGTCATGGCGGAGTCTGCGCGTCCTCCGCGCACCTTATCGATGTTCAGAGTCTCGCCGGAAGGAACGTTCACCGTCGCGATTCTGCCGACGCCGGGATTCGTGTCCGTATCCGACAGCGTAAGCGCCGCCACGCGACCGGCTCCTTCCTCGCCGTCATGCCTGTGACCAAGCCACTTTTTGTCGAGATAGGCAATGAGCGCCTTGACGTCGGCATCCGGCAATACCTTATCGAAAATCATAAGTTCTGCGATCGCCTGTCCGCCGCAGGTGCGCGAATAGTCGCAACCGAAGCAGTCGCCGACCCCGATTCCGTGCGTCTCAAGCGTTGTCGCATCGGCAGGATTGAACGCCACCACTTCCCAGCCGGGATTCCAAAAGGCGAAGCCGTTCGCCGCATCGTACTTCTGACGGTCCTTGTAGAGCGTGCCGCCTTTCCTGACCGCTGCGCAGCTTTTGTTGGGGCTGTTTACATCGCGGTACAGTATGGGTTCGCTGCTGTGGATGCCGAATGTCACCGCCGAACCGTAACGTTTGAAGTCGGTTCCGCCCAGCAGCTGGCCGCCCATCGCCTGATCGCCGACCGCAGGATACGCCGCACAGGTGCCGGTATAAGGCTTGTAGACGCCGATCACCGTGCCGACATTCGCCAGCTTGTTCCAGTATTTCGTCTCTCCCCCGGTCTCGACTTTAAAGCCCGGATCGAAGAACAGACAAGTGAAAGAACCCGGTTGCCCGAAGTCGAGATACGGCCCCTTGATCGTTCCGTCGGCCGGCTTCAGCGTCGGCGCGTTGATCTTCTGCCAGTTGCTGTACCAAAGTCCGATACTGCCGCTTTTATAATTTTCGTGGTTGATCTCGGCGATGACGCTCGTCACGTATCGGCTTCCTCCGCCCAAATCCGGAACCTTCGAAACTCGGTTGTTGCCGTCGATCGTCCAGCCTTCCGTCCGCGAACAGTCGAAGGCGAATTGCGGATACGTTGAAATCGGGTACTCCGCGCCGATCTTCGCCGTCCTGACCGTATAGTTCGTATCGGTCGTGACGAGTTGCCGCGGAGCATCGGCTAAAACCACAGCTTCCTCATCGGCCCATACCGACGGCGAAAACAACAGACAGACGAGAACGAGCGTTGCACACGTTCCCGACGGTACGAGTTTCTTCATGGAACCCTCCTTATGATACGTTAGTTTTCATTTCTGAGCAGAAACAACTCAAATTTTGATTTCCCATCCTTTTTCGTATTCGCGCGCCCAGAGCGCGGCGCCTGCCGAACCGGGCCTGAGGCGCCCGGTCGCAGGATCGCTCCACACCGTCTCTCCGGTGGTCTGCGCGATGTTCACCAAGAGCGGTAGCATCGTGGATTTAGCTCCGGTTTCGGCGTTGGCGCGACAACGCAAAGGCGCGTTGTCGCGGATGCACGAAACCATGTCGAAAATATGCTCCGCCGTCGTGTCGCCGGTGCCGCCGCTCGCCGTGCTGTGTTCGAATTTGCCGTCCTTCTGTCCCGCGGGAGCCCAAAGCTTCACTGACCTGCCGGAACTGTCGAACATCTCGGCCGTATTGTTCGGCTTGAACAGCACCGAACCTTTCGTGCCGAACACGACCGCCCCGGTGAATACGTTGCGGTACGGCAGCGCCCGCACGGTGGACACACCTTCCCAGGTAAGCGCCTTCGCGCCGGGAAACTCGAAAGTGAGATTGAAAAGATCGGGCCATTCGTATCCGTCGTCCTGCGGTATCCAGAGCTTGCCGCCGCCGGCCACCGTCCTGAGCGGATAGTCTACGCCCAGCGCCTCGCGCGCCAGGTCGAGATAGTGGACAGAGTTGTTCCCGCTCTCCCCCGTTCCCCAATGGCGGCTCCAGTGCCAGTCGTAATGGACGATACCGTTCGTGAAAGGACGGCGCGGCGCCGGTCCCTGCCACATTTCCCAGTCAAGCCACCGGGGAACATCCTGCCGCTGCAGTTTCCCGAGGGGCTTGCGGCCGGACACGAACCAGCACTTGCCCCACTTCGTCTCCCCGATGACCTTGTTCTCGCGGATATCCCTCAATGCGGCGATATTGTACATGCCGCTGCGGCGCTGCGTGCCGACCTGAAGCACCTTCCCCGTCTTTCTCCAGACCTGAACGAGCTTTTCGGCTTCGTCCGGACAGAAAGCACAGGGCTTCTCGACATAGACGTGCTTGCCGGCCTGCATCGCCATGATCGCTCCCGGCGCATGCCAATGGTCGGGAGTGACCAGAACGACAGCATCGATCGAGGGATCCTCCAGAACCTTCCGGTAGTCCCTTACCTGCTTCGGAGCAAAGCCCTGCTTCCCAGCCACATGCGCGGCGGCGAAAGGCATCCCGTCCGGGCGGGTGTCGACATCGCACACGGACGCGATCTCCACGCCGCGCCCCAGCAGTTCGAGCGCGGCGGCGCGGATTTCAGCGCCGCGTCCACCCTTGCGCGACCCGACCAGGGCTATCCGGACGCGATTGGACGGCGCCGCCGCTCCCAGCGCCCGGCCCGCCGCCGCAATGAAGAACGCCCCTGAACCGACACCGATGAAATCACGTCTGTTCATATCTCACCTCTCCCTCGACAAGCTTCTTTTACAGCAGCCCCTCCTGCTCCGCCGCCTTTTTGATATTTTCGTCTTCCTTGATATTGAACTTCCAGCCGAGCTTGGCGACATCGATCGAGTCCACGGTGAAGCCGGGCGTCGTCTTCCAGGCCCCGCGCGTGAAGTCGGGGCAGTCGACCGGACGAGAATTCGACTCCACCGAACGCTCGGTAAGCTCGACCATCGCGCTCCAGGCGGCCATATCGTAAACGTCCGTATCGAGCGGAAGACCGTTCTGCAGGCAGTAGCTCCACCTCAAATCCATGATGAAGTCCATGCCGCCGTGGCCGCCCGCCTTCTTGGCGACTTCGCCCGCCACTTTCCAGATCGGATGCTTGTACTGCTCGCGGACAAGCGCCGCCTTCTCCTTGTCGAAATACTTGTGCGTCGACTTGTCGCCGCACTTCGTCTCGAACGTAAGATAGAGATCGGGATAGCTCTGGAACACGCCCTTCGTACCGGAAACGAGGTTGAGCCGCGAATACGGACGCGGCGAAAAGACGTCGTGCTCAAGGAGAATCGTCCTTCCGAGTTTCGTTCGGATGAGCGAAATGTTCATATCGCCCTTCTTGACCTTGAAATCCCTGCGGCAATCCGTGAACATTTCACGCGCATAATGGTGCATATTGGCCTGCTTCGAATCCATCGACACGAGGAAATCGAAATTGTCGCCGCGGTTGATGTCCATGTACTTCGCCACCGGCCCGAGTCCGTGCGTAGGGTAATAGTTGCCGTGATGCTTGGAATAGTAGTCCATCGACCAGCCCGGTTCCCCGTGCTCCCACGAATTCTTGTGACCGGAAAGCGAATGGCAACGCGTGCCGAACTTAAGCGCGCGCTGGTCGTGGATGTAGCCGGCCTCGCCGTGCACGATATCGCCGAGTATCCCCTGCTTGACGAGATTGAGGCAAAGCATCTCCTCTTCGCCGTAGCAGCAGTTCTCAAGCATCATGCAGGGCATGCGCGTGCGCTCGCTCGTTTCGACCATCTTCCATGCCTCCTCGATCGTAAGGCAGCCGGGAACCTCCGTAAGCGCGACCTTGCCGTGCTCCATCGCGCAGCAGGCGATGTCGCAGTGGACGTGCCAGGGCGTCACGCTGTAGATGACGTCGACGTTATCCAACTCACACGCCCGCTTGTAGCTGTCGGGGCCGACGAATCCTTTGGCGGGGGGCTTGCCGTTGCGCTTGAGCCAGTTAAGCTCCGTATTGACACGATCCTCGAAGAGATCGCACACGCAGACGATCTCCGTGCCGGGAATCATCACGAGGCGGTGGACGGCGGTCGCGCCGCGCACGCCGAGACCGATGACGGCGACACGCACCTTCTTCATCGGCTTGAGGGCGAAACCCTGCATGGGCGCGCCGACGGCGCCGTTCAACTTCAAAGCGTCGCTCATGCAGCCCGACGCCATCGCGACCGCGCCCATCCACGCCGCTCCTTTCAGAAAATCGCGCCTGTTTGAATCCATCTTCTCACCTCTTTCTTTTGTTGTTTACTTCTGATTTCTTTTGTTGTTTACTTCTGAAGTTTCAAAATCCAGTCGATCGTCTCGCGGCGGACCCTGACCAGATCGTCCGACTCCGGCTTGAGCGCGTCGAACCACGCCTGCGCGGCAGCGTCGGGCTTCGCGCGCAGCAGTTGGCGGAACTTCGTCATGATGCGACCGTCCTTGATGGCCGACTCGAGACCTGAAAGCTCAGTCGTCGCGATGACGCCGTCCACCGTCGGATACACCATCGAAAGCCCGCGGTAGGCCGATCCGCGCCTCTTTTCGCGCCTGAGCCGCTGCACATGCACAATGTCGTTCCAGCAGGAAGAGCTGAGTTCGCAGTAGGTGTTGGCGCCGTCGAAACCGCGCTTCCAGATGTCGAGGCCGTAGTTGCGGCGGTAGATGTTCGGATCCTCCGGACCGGCCTGGGGAGTGTTGTACTTCCAGAGCCTCGCGCCCTTCGCGTGCCAGGCCGCGGGATCGGCCGTGCCCGCGTCGTCGGCATAGACGCAGAGATCGAGATAGTCGCTCACAAGCCGGTAATGCTGGGAGTAGCCGCTGACCATGACCTTCGCGCCGGCCGCGCGGGCCGCCTTCCACGCTGGAATCTGCGACAAAAGTTTCTCGCCTCTCGCTTCATCGATGCCGTAGAAAAACACTTCGTCGAAGCCGTATTCTTTGGCCACGGACATCGCGTGCCTGAGCCGCTGCTGCATGGCCTTGAGCTTGACCGGATCCTTGTCGGAACCGATATGACCCGAATGCCCCAGATGCAGCGTCTTGCCGGGGAAGCCGGCCTCGCGGACGAGCGAAAGCATCTCGCGGAACTTTTCATCGTTGAAGACGATCGCGCTCGACCAGACGAACGCGGGATCGGTGACGCCGTAGTCGACAAGCATTTTGAATTCGTTCAGACACTGCTCGCGGCTGCGCGCGGGAGACGAATAGTAGGCGGTTTTGCCGTCCCCTTCTATCCGCGCCCAGACATAGAGGCCCATCGTATATTCACGCGAGGAATCGTAGATCGTCTCGGCCGTCTCGGGCAGACGGAACGGCAGCACTTCCAGCTCTACCGGCAGCTTCGCGATCTTGCCGCCGCGCCATTTAAACGCGATTTCTCCACGATACCGGCCGGGCTTCGCGTTTCCGGGAACGTCGATGCGGATCATCAGCTGCTTGTTCTCCTCGGCCCTTACCGAAAAAGGCTGCAGAGTCTTTGCGTCCACGATCGGCATCAGGCTGCACGGCATCCATTTGCCCCAC
>JAFVZE010000096.1 GCA_017508315.1 Kiritimatiellia bacterium
AAAGTTCTGCAAAAGACTGTTGCCGCGGGCGTTCTGCATGGTTGTGCAGATTCTGGGTTTGAGTGCTTCCGTCTTCGGCGGCGTGCGTCCTTACGAATTCGAGTGGGCGGATCGCACGCGCGACGACCGCCCGGTGCTTCTGCCGCTGGAATCTGCCGAGGGGTGGACCTGCCGGTGGTCGCAGGCGACCGGTTGCGTCGAAACGGCGCGAGAGCATCTTCTTTTCGGCGACGGCGTCATGCGCATCACACATAAGGCGTTGGGCGGGGCGCCCGTCCTCAAGATCCTGCCCTCGAAACCGGTTAAGGTGGCCGCCGGTTTCGATACGCTCAGCATCTGGATCTACGGCAACATGCCTTATCGGCAGAATCCCGCCGATCCGACGCCGGGCGTTCTCGTCACCGCCGATTTTCTCGACGCCGACGGCCGGCCGTTTTCCGTCGACATCTACCGCCTTGCCCATCAGGAATGGTTTCTCGCCCAGAAGCGTCTTTCCGCCGCCGAGATCGCCCGTGCGCGGCGCGGCGGCGTCTTCACTGGCTTCACGATCACCGGCGGCACGAACAAGTCGTTCAAGACGATTGAACTGACGAGTTTCGCCGCTTACCGCGAGGCGTTGAAGCCGCTTTCGTTCAAGCCCCGTCCGCAGCGCGGCGTGCGTGTGTTCTCCGCACAGTCGCCGGGGCTCAATACGGGAAAGGGGCGCCTGCCGTTCCCGAACCGTACCGAGACGATCGTTCCGCCGCCGACGGGCGGACGCGATCTGTCCTTCCGCTGGCCGGAAAAGGCGGGGAACTGGGATGATCTCGCCTATCGCGTCGGAAGCGGCCCCTGGCGCACATTGGCGCGCGGCGGCGGTTTGTGGTTTCTGCGCGGGCAGACTCCCGTGCGTGCCGCGTTCGAGGATATTGTCCGCACGGTTACACCGACGGGCGCCGTTTATACCGGCACCGTGCGTGCCGCAGACGCGTCCGCGCGTGTGCATCTCGCCTTCCGCGTCGCGGGACAGTCGCTCGTTCTGGATCTGCAGGCCGACGGCCTGCAGGTGTCGGAGGTGCGCTTCGGCGTCCCCGACGGATCGGCGGAAGGAAATACGCGGCATGTGCGCATTCCGTATTACGGTCGCCACGCCGTCGTGACCGAAGAGGGCGGTCGGGCGTTCTTTCTTCTCGCCTCGGTCGATTGGACGCAGTCGAATGCGTCGGAAGTGTTCACCGACGGCGTGCATCCGGGCGGGACGCGCTATCTCTGCAAAACGGACGGGCGGCGCAATCCCGTCTTCGAGCGTTTCGTCTGGTCGCTTTCGCCCGTATTCGCCGAGGTGCTCCCGGTGGTGCCGAATCCCCCGTCGCCCTACCGCGAGCTGACGGCCGGCTATCAGTGGTGCCACGCCTTCGCGTCGAACCGCGAGAAAGACAAGGCGTTCTGGCGCTCGCGCCGGCGCCGCGGGCTGACGAAAGTCTTTGCCGGCGATCATGAAGGATGCATGCGCGACGGCAACGAAAGTTTCACGTTCCGCACGCGACCGGCGCCCGGCAAGGGCGGAGATGCCGGGCAGGCCGATTTTACGCGGTTTATGATCGACACGCTCGGCTATCTGTACGGTCCCTACAACAATTATGCCGATTTTGCGCCTGTGAACGGTTATTGGCATGCCGACCGGATGACGCGCCGCCCCGACGGAAATCTGCAGCCGACCTGGACACGCTGCTATTCGCCGAAGCCGGCCTGGGTCTGCGAAGCGAGCGAGGAGATCGCGACGGAACTTCAACGGAAATTCCGCTTCAATTCCGGCTACTGCGACGTGATGACGGCCCTGAAGCCCTGGACGCGGACGGATTACGACGCGCGTGTGCCGGGTGCCGGGACGTTCGCCGCGACTTTCTACGCCTACGGCGAACTGATGCTTCTGCAGAAAAAGGCGTGGGGCGGTCCGGTCTATTCCGAAGGCGGCTGCCATTACATGTATTGCGGACTGGTCGACGGCAATTTCGCCCAGGACCGTCCGGCGCAGCTGCATATCAGACCCTGGCTTGTCGATTTCGATCTTCTGCGGCTGCATCCGCTGGCGAACAATTTCGGGATGGGGTATCCGACGATGTTCTGGCCGCGCAAATACAAAGTCACCGATCCCATCCTGCGCGCCGACCGTTTTCTTGCCGCGACCGTCGCGTTCGGGCATCAGGGATATTTCTGGACCCCGTCGAGTCATGACGGGGACACGCGCGATGAAGAACACGGCTATTTCATGCTGCTCGGCACCGGGGCGCATTACTGCAAAGCGGACGTGAAAACGATCCGCTATCAGGATGGGGACGGCAGTCTTCTCGATACGTCCGCCGCGCTCGCATCCGGAGCGTGGGAGCGTTCGCAGATCGTCACCGTTTACACCGACGGCACACGGACGGTCGTGAACGGGTCGACGAATGAACCGATGCCGCTGTGCTTCGGCAGCCGTCGACTGACGCTCCCGCCCAACGGATTTCTCGCGTTGTCCGGCGACGGCTCGGCCGCCGTCGTGTCGGGCGCGGCATGGCGCGGCGGCGGACGGCTTGACATGTCGGTTTCTCCCGATTATGTCTATTTCGACGCGTACGGCGCGCTGTCGACGACACCGTGGGGCGGCACGGACGGGCGCATGTACCGTTTGAACGGCAAGGACGGAACCGAGGAAGTCTTCCTTCGGACGGGGACGGTCTGCGAACTGCCGTATGCGGCCGTTTCCGTCACTGCGCTTGATTTCGCCGGCGAGGCGATCGGCTCGGCGCCGTTCACCGTCGTAGAGGACCGCACGCGTCTGAGTCCGATGCCGGGAGCGTTTTCATATCGCGTCCGGAAACCGTCCGGTTGGCGCGAGGCGTCGGCGAAGACGGTTTTCGCCGGCTATCTGGATGGTCCGCCGCCGGAGAAAATCGAGATTTCATCCTACACATCCAACCGTTAAGGAGATTAACATGAAATACATCATCGGAATCATTTCTGCCGTTGTGGGATTGACTGCGGCGGCCGTAACGCCCGTTGTCGATGAGACTACCGGCAACGTCACGCTTCACGTGGAATCCGACGAGACGTACGCCGGGGTGATTGCAGGCGAGGGGATTACCGTCACGAAAACAGGGGCGGGAACGCTCACCTTGTCCGGTGCGAACACCTTCACGGGCACGCTTCTCGTCGAAGAGGGAATGCTGGTCGCCGCGCCCGCGAACACGGCCGGCAAGCCGGCGCTTGTCGTCAAAAACGGTGCGAGCTTCAAATCGGCGGGCGGCGGTTCTACATGGGATGCCAATGCGCTTAATCTCGCGAGCGTCACGATTGAAGGTGCAGGTGTCGAAGGAAAAGGCGCGTTCATCCGTTCGAGCGGAACCGCGTGCATGTCGGATTCAAATCACGGTTTTTTATTGACCGGCGACGCGACAATCAACTTCGCCATTGTCCATAATCCGGGCATCGTGAAGCTGAACGGATATACGTTGACGAAAATCGGTGCGAAAGACTGGTTTACAATGTGTGCACAGAAATATGTGCCGGACGGGGACGGCGGCAAAGGTAAAATCGTCATTCAACAGGGTGTCGTCAAAATTCAGAATTATATCTTCGCCGAAGGAAGTGCGGAGAATGTTCTTGAATTGAAAAGCGGAACCTCTCTTTATACGGTCTCCCAGTCGAAAAACAGTGTATGCCCGTGGACATTGCGCGTTTCCGGAAACGCGACGGTTCATGATGAAACCGCGAGCGGAACGGCCAGCCATGTGAAATGGGCGGGACCGTTGGAGGTCGCGGGCGGGAATCTGACATTGAATCACAAGTCCGCGGCCACGACGATTGAATTCTCGGGACCGGTTGCGACGGCTGCCGGGTGCAGACTGTTGGCCCCGAGAGCCGGAATCAATAGATTTTCCGGCAAGACGCAAGTGCTCGCCGGCCCGATCGGTCGGACTGACTATGAAGATTACGGGCAATTTGACTTTGCGGGCGAGGTGAAAATAACTCATGCGGACAGCACGTATCTGAACGGTTCGCAGGCAACGCCGCAGAAGATGACGATCGCCGATTCGGTATGGGACGGACAATCGGATGTGATGTCCGTCGCCGCAAGAGCGTCGTCATGGGCAGCTGCGGAGCTTCAGCGCAGTGTCGTCACCAATGCGTTTCGCGTCGGTGCGTATTATACATCCGGCAACGCCGGGTACGGCGCACTGTATCAGGTGGCGGGTGAATTGTTTGTGCCGAAGTCGGGAAATGCGACGGCCGATCGTTTCACCGTCGCAAACGGTCCGGGAGTCGGCTATTTCCGCAAGTCGGGAGGTTCGCTGAAGTCGGATGTCGAATTTGAACTTGCCCGCGTGCGGGGTTTTGCGTCGGCGTATTTTGACGGTGGAGCGGCAGAGTTCAATCTGTCCATTTCCATGTCGAGAGGGCGCAACGACGCGTCATTGACCGCCGATCAATGCCGGTCGGGCGAGAGCGTCTATTATCAGACGGGGGCGGCGACGAACCGCGTTCCCGGGATCAATATCGGGCCGCAGGCGAATGAACCGATTCCTTCGGGCGGCAGTGCGCTGGTTGCGGTTGAAGGCGAGGGAACCGTTTTTTCCGTGTACGGAACCGCGGGCTATTACGGACTTCGGTTGCAGGCGCCGACGGCGCTGGATGCTGTTTTGGCCGTGAATGACGGCGCGACATTGTCCGCATCGAAAATCGCACGGCTCTCTTCGCCTTCAGAAAAGACGGATGTTTCGTTTGTAATGAGCGTGGACGGCGGCAATGTCGGAATAACACAAGCAAATCTCGGCAATGGTATGTATCCTCCGGAGAAAGTGCTCGTCCAGAAGGGCGGTATGACTTTCACGGCATCGGCAACGCCGTCCGTGGCGTGGCCCGCGGCGTTCGAGGCTCCGGTCGGAAAGATAGTTTCGTCGGTCGCTTTGCCGACGGAGGAGGCTTTCCTTGCCGATCAGGGAAAATACATAGGTCCGGCAAAGGTGACGATCGCAGGCA
>JAFVZE010000097.1 GCA_017508315.1 Kiritimatiellia bacterium
ATCCGCATAGACCTACTCCGCGAAACACTACCCGCGCCTGACGAAATTGTCGATGTTGTAGGCATTCCCAGCATCAGCGGCATGCGGGTAAGCCTGTCAAAAGCGCTCTGGCGTAAATCCGCCTCGTCCGCACCGCCGCCGCGGAAATGTTCCGACACGACGCTGCGCGATCTGCTCACCGATCAAAACGGCCGCTCGTGCATAAACGTCAATTACTACGGCGAAGCGATCCGCACCGTCGGATATGTCCGCAATATCCAGTTCGATGAACACGGAAAGCGTATGCTCATAGAATCACAGGGCTTCACCATGGAAATCGATGCCGGAAGCGCAAACTCCTTCCCGGCGGAACTTTGCAGCGGATGCCAGGTCTCGGTCTGCGGCATCTTCGTCGTCGAAACCGACACCTGGAAGTCCAACTACCTTCTGCCTCAGATCAAGCGCGCAAAAATCGTCATGCAGCATCCCGACGATCTGCAGATTACGTCGTTTCCGCCGTGGTGGACGACCCAAAGACTCTTTACCGCCATCGCCGTCCTCTGCGCGCTTCTGCTGGCGATTCTCGCCTGGAACATCCTTCTCAGACGCTTGTCGGAACGCCGCGCCAGCGAACTTGCGCAGGAAAGCCTCGCTCGGGCGGAAACGGACATGAAAGTTCTCGAGCGAACGCGCCTGGCGGTGGAGCTCCATGATTCAGTGGCCCAGAGCCTGAGCGCGATAGGGATGGAGATCGAAACCGCCGGACGCTACCGGCAGGGTGCGAACGCAGAACTTCTGCAGCATCTCGACACCGCCGGAACAACGCTCAAATCATGCCGGGAAGAATTGCGCAACTGCCTGTGGGATCTCAGGAACCAGGCGCTTGAAGAGCCGACGATGGAACTTGCCGTAAGAAAAACTCTTCTGCCTCATGTAAAAGGAATAAGACTCGCCGTCCGCTTCGCCTTTCCGAGAGAAAAACTTTCGGACAATACCGCACACATCATCCTGCGCATCATCCGCGAACTCGTCATAAACGCCATCCGCCACGGTCGCGCCGACGACATAAAAATCGCCGGAAGTTCACAGGCGGGGATTCTGAGTTTTTCCGTCCGCGACAACGGCTGCGGTTTCGACGTCCAGAACTGTCCGGGCGTCCAGCAGGGACATTTCGGGCTTCAGGGGATAAGAGAGCGCATCCGGCCCTTCAACGGAGACATTAAAATCGAAAGCGTAACGGGAAGCGGCGCCAAAGCGACGGTGACGATCCCTCTGCCGCACGCGAAACTGACATAAAGCCATGAATAAAATCAGGATTCTCATCATCGACGACCATGCCATCATGAGAATGGGACTTGCATCCCTGCTCAGCTCCGAGCCAGGACTCGAAATAGTCGGCGAAGCCGAGGACGGCGGCAGCGGAATCAGACTGGCGGCCGAACTCAAACCCGATGTGATCATCATGGATCTCATAATGCCCGGCATGGACGGAGTCGAAACGACGCGGCGGATAACGTCAGAACTCGACAATATGAACATTCTCATATTGACCACCTTCGGCACGGCGGACGGAATCGCCTACGCCCTTGAATCGGGGGCCCGCGGAGCGATCCTTAAAAACGCCTCTCTCGATGAACTCGTCTCGGCCGTCCGCGCCGTCGCCGAAGGGAAAACGTCGGTATCGCCGGAAATAGAACAGATTCTTTCCGAAACCCCTCCCGTTCCGAAACTCTCCCCGCGCCAATCGGAAGTGCTTGAATCGGTAGCCCGCGGCCTCTCCAATGAAGACATCTCCAAACAGCTCGGAATCAGTGTCGCGCGCGTGCGCGAACACCTATCGGCGCTGTTCGCGAAAATGGGCACCGCCAACCGCGCCGAAACCGTCGCCACCGCCCTGCGCAAACATCTGCTGAAAATCTGAAATTGAATTCAATTTTGACTTTTGCCTATGCGCCCATATGGGCGCACCTTCACTATCATGCTGTCGTATTGAAATATTTGGTCGTGTTTCGTTAGAACAGCCTGTTAGCGTTGATGCTAAACTTTAATGCAGTCGGGGGTGGATCAGAATCGCTTCCGTCAGTTCACCGACCTACAACCCTGCGCCGCGATATACGCCGCGCAGGATGTGGATATTATAACAAATCCAGATATGTCACGGCATCGGATATGCAACTGTACAACAGAACTCGTAATGGTACTCTAATGTGCAACTGTACAACCGCAACGCGACGAGACCGAAGCGAGCTGCCGCGCACGAACCGACGAAGCATCCGCATTGCCGCGAAATCCGCCGCGTTTTGCAAGTTTTTCGTCCCCGCGATGTCTATCTCACGATGATCGACAATCCGTCCTGCACGAATCTGCCGGCGAACGTCACCGTGCCGCGCTCTTCATCGGGAATCTCGTAAAGTTGAGCGCGGCGGTAGCCCTTGTATGTGGTTGCGCCGAGTTTCA
>JAFVZE010000098.1 GCA_017508315.1 Kiritimatiellia bacterium
GGCGGTGCTGGAGGTGCTGCGGTCGTTCGGCGACGCGACCCCGGCGGCGGAGGTCGCGTGGCCTCTTGTCGTTTACGGATGTGCGCTTTCCGCGGTTGTCGGGTATTTTTCGCTGAAGTTGCTGGTGAAGATGCTCAAGGGTAGGTGGTTCTGGCTGTTCGGCCCGTACTGCGTCATTGTCGGGCTGCTGACGTTTTTCTTGGGCTGATGTGGATATTGGGTTCCGCGACGCGGCGGTCGGGCGGCGTTTGCGGAGTTGATTCGCGTTGAACCGCTACAGTTTCAGCAGCTGTTTTTTCAGCGCGATGGCGATCGCCTCCGAACGGTTGGCCGCGCCGATTTTCGCGAAGATGAGTTTCAGGTGCTTCTGCACTCCGGTTTCGGTGATGCCGAAAAGCCGCGCTATATCCTTGTTGGTGAGACCGCGCGACACGGAATGGAGAATGTCCGACTGCTTGCGGGTGAGTTCGACCGGCTCGATCCGGGATTTTGCAAGGGAAAGCAGATTTTCGGGGATGCAGTTTTCTCCGCTCGCGACACGGCGGACGATATCGACGAGCCGCTCTTCGCTGTCTTCCTTCATCTGAACGCCGCGGGCTCCGTGCTGAATGGCCCTGAGAAGCGCCGCGCTGCCGCCGAACGAGGTGAGGATCACGATTTTCGCGTCGCTTTTCGCCGATACGATCCGTTGCACGGCTTCCGCTCCGTCGAGTTCGGGCATCATGAGATCCATTATGACGATGTCCGGCGCGAGTTCGCCCGCGAGTCGGACGGCTTCCCGCCCGTTGGAAGCTTCGCCGACAACCTTCATGTCGCCTTGGACGTCGAGCATCGCTTTGAGTCCCATGCGCATGAGCGAGTGGTCGTCGGCGATGAGAATGGTGATTTTCTTCATGCTTTGGGTTGGCATTTTGCGAGGTTCACGGTTATTTTCGCGTAGGTCCCGCTCTTCCCGGATTCTATCCGGAGCGTGCCGCCCAGCCGGTCGACGCGGTCTCTGACTCCCTGAAGACCGAAGTGTCCTTCGGCGGGGCCCGGGGCGCTTCGGAGAGAAAATCCCGTTCCGTTGTCGCGGACCGAGAACTGCAGCCGGCCGTCGGTCAGATCGCCCGCGATCTGGATTTTCGCGGCATGACCGTGGCGGACAGCGTTGGAGACGAGTTCGCGGATGATGCAGATGATGGAGTGGGCGGTGGTGTCGAGCAACCGTCGCCGCGGGACGTTGAAGCGGATGGCGAGCTCGCAACCGTCGGTTACCGGTTCGAGCACGGTGCGCACGGCTCTCGAAAGGTCTCCCTCCTCAAGCGCGTCGCACCGCAGATCGAAGAGGCAGCGTTTAAGCTCCGTCCGGCAGGACATCAGCATGCGTTTGGCGATGGTGAGGCGTTCGGGCAGCGACGAAGGGTCGTTCGAAAGGGCGCAGCGCATCGATTCTATCTGGCAGCCGACGCCGGCGAGATTCTCGAGAGCGAATCGTGCAGCTCTACCGCCAACCGCGTGCGTTCGTCCACTTTCATGGCCGTTCCGGCGTGCGAAATCTGCTCGCGCAGGAGTTCGCGGCTGCGGCGGTCGACGAGGAAACTCAGGCTGTGGTTCCATGCGAGAACCGCGGCGATCCCGAGCGCGAGAACCGCGATAACCGCAACGAGCCGTCCGGTCGTCCACCAGGGCGGCATGGCGATTATGCGGATGTCGCCGGGGGAACGCGTAACGACGGCGGTTTCGCGGATGTGCGGAAACGAATCGGCAGCGCTCCAGTTGTCGATCTCCATGAAACAGATGCCATCGACCTCAATGCGGCTGTGGAGCGGAAAGTCGCCGGCCGTTTTTCCGGTCGCCTTGAGATCGACAGCCACCGCCGTGCCGTCGCAGTCGATGTACAGCCGCGTTCGGCCGCGGACCGGGCCGGACGTCTGGATGACTTTGCCGCGCGCCCTCACGGCGCGTCCGAACCGGTTGATGGCGATTCCGCCGTGTTCGTTCTGCAGAAAACCGTTCGCTTCGGTTTCGTCTTCGTCGCTCTGCGTCTTCGCAGGGCCGGGCGCGGGGATCCACAGCGCCTGGGCGAGGTTTATGTGGTAGAGGTCGGTGCAGGTTTTGCCGCCGGCCGTTATCCTCGCCCCGACGGCGGGCGGGGCATAGCCGCTCACGAGTTTCACGAGATGAAACTGTCCGTCGCCGGATTTCAGAATCATCCGGTTGTCGTCGTCTCGGACGGCGAGAACGGTTCCGGTGATTTTCCGCCTTCCCCACGATTCGATTTCTTTCGGAGCGGCATGGACGGGTGAAGGACATTCCGGCAGGGAACTTAAATCGCTCGACATGGGCTTCGTGACGACGATGTCGTCCGGGTTTACGATGCGCAGAAGCGGCCCCATGAATCTTCTGACGGAGACGAGCAACCGCGAATAGACGCCTGTTATTTTCACCGTCGCACCGACGGGCGCGACGATTTTGAAGTCTTCGCGCGGAGCTGCGGCATTGAGTTCGCTGCCGCCGACGTTGAGCACGATATATACGTACGCCGGATCCACTTCGTCGGTGAACACCTCTTTTACCGTGCCCTCGACCCGGATGAAGCACCCTTCATATCCGCCGTCGGCGAGGTCGGCCATGGTGACGTCAACGGTGCGGAGCGCGGCAGGGGCAGCGTTCGGCACGGCGAAAGTGCGTTCGGCGCGGTTGTTGCGGAAGATGCCGTCGCGCAGGTCCGTTCTGCCGACGGCGCGGATGACGCCGCCCGGCCTCGTTCCCGGCGGCATCGGGCCGTGGACGAGCAGCGCATGTTCGCCGTCGTGGAGCGTGATGCTGTAATGCGGCTCGCGGACGCCTTCCTTCGGGAAGCACCGTCTGAAATTGATGACGGTGCCGGTGATGTCGAAACCGCGGCCGGAGGCGAATTCAGCGTCGGAGAGATTGATGATCCCCGGAATGTCCGTTATCGGCGCTTTATCGTTCTCCGCGCATAAGGCGCAGAGCGGGCAGAGCAGGAACATGAAAATCGGGAGTAGGATTCGCATACGGTAATTCTAACAAATTTTTCAGATGCGGTGATGGTATCGTTTTGCATACCTATGCGGTGAAACGGATGATATGGTAGAGAATACCGACAGTTGCAAAGGCAAGAACTCGCTTTGAAAATGAAGTTTTCTTGGGGTCTGGACCTCACCCTTGGCAAAGTAATTCGGTTTCGACA
>JAFVZE010000099.1 GCA_017508315.1 Kiritimatiellia bacterium
CCACGGCGAGCGTCGCCGCAAAAATCGTCATTCCGGGGATTCCCATCTGCATTTCCTCCTTCAAAATTTTCGCAATAGGTCCATATTCGGCCTTTACGCGGATTGTACCATATTTCCCGCATCCTTCTCAAGCGATGATACATCGATGATACGAGGGCGCTGGAAAGTCTAATGGAACACTTTTCTATGATGGAGTACCCGAAGTGGACCAGGCACAATGAGAAGAAGGAAAACTTTTTCTTTGCGACAACCAATAACCACCACTGTTCCTCCACTCTAAACTTACCCACTTCTTCACCCACCAATCATATATAGTACATCTTCTATAGAGGGGGCCCCCACTAATTCCGGCGAACGGGCCCTACCACGAACCGCGGGCAACGGGGACGCAGCCCCTCCCGGCTGATCACGGATTGGCGGTATCGATTCCGTGGCGGATGGAAAGGTTGCGCAGATATCCCTTGAACGGCTTGATGTCGGCGGGGATTTCCGCGCCGGGCGCGACATTCGACCCGAACACCGCCGTCTGGAAAGTGCGGCCGCGGCGGTTGTACGGCAATACGGCCTTCTCTCCGTTCACCGTGCATACGATAACATTCGCCGATTTGGCCACCTTTATGCGGTTCCATTCGCCGACACGCAGCTTGCCTCGGTGCCTGAGGTGCCGGGGCACGAGCTGCCTGCCGAAGTACGAAAGCATGACCGAACCGTTTTCCGTCACCAGACGAAGCGTCGTTTCGTGCACTCCGCTGTGCGACATCCGCAGGAGCACGCGGTTTCCGTCATCGTCCGGCTTGATTTCAAATTCAAGCGAATAGCCGCTGGCGACCGGGATGAACTCCTGCGGCAGCGATATATACTGCCCTGTACCGTCGAATCTGATCGCGGGCGCACCGTCCTCGACCGCGATGACGGGGATCGAATTCGTGAACGTCGGCGGATGCTTCTGTTTCGCGTTGTGCCGCATGGGGCGCGGCATCATCCACCCTCCTCCGAGAGCGGCGTTCCAGCGACGCTCCGCGCCGCGCGCGACAAGCCAATCTCCGTGGCTGACATCGCCGATATCGTAGGTGAAGCAAGGTATCCGCGAAGCGGAAACGGACATCGGAACCGTCTTGCGCTCGAAATCCGAGGACGTTTCTATCACCCGGTCCGGTCCGGAGGGAAGCTCGGGCACAACCGGAGCCGAGCGCCAGACCTTTCCCGATTTGGTGACGGCTCTCAACTGGTAGACGGGGAATCTGTTCCGCGAAACGACATGGACATCCATCTTCGCCGACGGCGAATCGATATGGACCGGATAATCACACAGGCCGTCCAGCCGCTCGAACTCGAACCGCACGTGGTTCGGCAGCGTCAACGCGTAGAACCCGAGATCGCGGATCTTGCCGAGATCCACGGGCGGCATGCCCGGCAGCTTGTCGAAATCGAAGACGAGACGCGCCTTCCCCGTTTCGGATTTCGCCACCGCGATAAGCACATGATGATGTTCGGCCACCATGAACGACGCCTTTCTCGGCCGCCCTTTCGCCTCGACGCCCTCGACACTGAAGCCGAACCACGGAATGCCCGCTCCGCGCATTTTCCAGTCCGAAACCCCGGGAATGTCGAACGTGCCCTTCGCGAGGTTGTGATTGTCCCGCGAAGATATGAGCATCTTGAAAACATCGTATTTCGACCGGTCGAACTCGTTCTCCCGGTCGTACGAGCGCATCTCTTCACAGCCGTCCAGGATCTCGAGCGACGCCAGGTTCTCCTTGCCGGAGTAGGCAGCGCGTATCCCGAAGCCGCCGGCACCGGACTTCTCGACCTCCAGCCCGGCCTCCGACGGCACCGCAAGCATCCGCAGCGACTGACGGGAATAAAGAAAACGGTTGCACCATGTAGGATCGAAACGGGTACAGTCGAAACCGGTCCAGGTTTTCACCTTGCCGCCGGTTCTCGTCTCCAGCCTGGGAACGACCGCCATTTCACGGGAGAAACGTTCACTCGGCACATAATAGCTGAACGCGGTCAGGTTCGTGACCGGCAGACGCTCCCACGGGAAGGAGCAGAGAACCTTCCCGCCGGCCGACGTCAGCACCACCCTCGCCTCGAACGGCGCCGTGTCGCTTCCGTCGGGAACGTACATCATCTCGGCATGATACGACTCGCCGAGACGCATCTTCTGCCGCGTGCTCAGGATCAGGTTGGGGACCGTGACGTCATCGCCCGCCCGCGGACGCGGCTCGGTGCCGTCCAGCCGCGAACGGTAGAAGCCCATAATCCGCGCTATCGCGTCGGAACTCGACAGCATCGGCTGGAAGGACGTGTTCTCGTTCGCCTCGTTCCATTCGAACGCCATTACGAAGTCCACGTTCATCTTCACCGCACCGTCCATGAACGTGCGCAGGCACTCCGTGCCGTACTGGCCGTGGGTGGGACCGTTCAAATGGTTGATGTAAGCCTGCTCCACATAAGCCCCGAGGTATTTCCTGCCCTTGTATTCGGGACGGTTCATCACCTCGATCGTGAGCGGATTCAGATACTTTTCGCAGAGTCCGAGGGGAAGGACCCGTGCGGGATACTCGCCGTTCCTGAAGAAGAACTCATGGCATCTGATCTTGAATCCGTCGCAGTATTCAAGACGTTCCACCAGATCCGCCTGATATTGCCGGACAAGCTCATCCGGCAGCTTCTCACCTTCCTTGAGCTCCCCATACTTGACATACATCCTAAGGAACGGCAGTTCGCAGAGATAGATGAACGGCGGGATCTCCGGGTCTTCGCGCAGGAGCTTCACCCATCCGCACTGCTTGTCCGCGACGTTCCCCCATCCCCAGACGACAAGCTTACCGTCGATACGCGGGGCCGAAGGACATTTCGCCGCCACAAGGATCATGCGTTTCATGTCCGCATATGCACGGTTCTTGCGCGACGGCTTGGCGCTGAAATTGTGGAGAACCGGCATCTGTCCGTACCCTTCCGCCGGCTCGTCGGCAAGCCACTTGAACCACCGCCCCGTGATGTACGGATGCGCGATCATTCCGAATCCGTCGAACCCGCTCCACTTCAGGATGTCGATCTCGTTGCGGAATGCCGCTTTCTGATCCTTCTGCCGCGCACGTCGGACCGAGACGTCCGTAAACAGCGGCCTGTCGATATAGTGCCACATGAAGTTCTGACCGGCGGTATAGGGCTGACGTTCGGCGTAGACCCAAACCTTATCCAGCGTACGGGTCTGCCTGATTTTCGACGCGGCCTCCGCCACCTCGCGCCTGAAGGGTATCTCCCCGGATCCGGCATGAGAAACAACGCCGCACGCGACGGCCGCAGCGCATGCAAAAAACTTGATCGGCTCCACTCTCATTACTCCTTTTTTCAGCACATGGAATCTTCAGCGGCCGAAGGTGAAGGTGACGACGCGCTTTTCCCCCAGACGGAGATTGTAGAACAGCACCCTGTCGCCGGGGAAGGAGGCTTTCACATCCCCTTCGGCGGCAAAGGCTACCTCCATCGAATCCGTGCGGACGCAGACGTTCTCGATCTCTACCTCCAGCCGGGCCGGCTTTCCGCCGGAGGCGGGATGGAAGCGGCTCGAGACCTTCCAGTCGTCGGTGTTTGATATGCGGGTGACGACACCTTTCTTTTCGGAGACTTCGGCCACGGGCCTGCAAAGGCCGTTGAACGTGACCGAGAGCACCGCTGGGCCGCTCATCGCGGCGACGTCGTTCATGACGGGCACAAGGACCGCATGGTGCGGAGCCGCGGCGGACGGCGCGAGCGCGGCCGCGCGGTATTCGGCCACCGCCGGCTCGGCGAAGCCGGACGGCTTGCGCACCCTGAACGAATATGCGCCTGTCGCGGCCTTCAGGATGCGGGTGCGGCCGGCATCCGTCACCGTGAACGGAACGCTCTTTTCGACCGTCCTGCGGTCCCTGTCCAGACCTTCCACCGACACCGCACGGTACGGAAGCTCGAGATACGTCCATCCGTCAAGCGTGTCGAGCGGGATGACCTCTTCCGTGCCGTCGTCGGCGGGAAGCCTCACCACTTCACCGTCGGTGGCGCCGCCGGGGCAGTCGAGCGCGTTGCCGCGGCCGTTCATGTATACGTACTCCGGCGAGCGGCAGAAGGAAACGCGAAGTCCGTTCCGATCACCGGCGAACACGACCGTGTCCGCGTTCTCCGCGTACACGCCGAGCGCCGGGAGATCGAGTTCGCCGCCGGCGAACGGTATCCGCATGCGCTCGCCGTCAACGGACCCGTTCACGACGACCTTCGTCCCGCCGTCGTACTCGACAAGGGCCTGGTTGCGCGAGAACGTCCCGTCCCAGGCAGCGGCCGACGAGGTGACAAGCTCTCCGGCGGCGTTCGCGTAGCGGATCGACTTCACGTTCTCCGCCGCATACGCCGAGGCGATCGCGAGATTCATGTAATAGGCGTAGGTGACGTGTTCGGGCAGCAGGAACGCGGTGTGCCCGTACGCGAGCTGGTAGGCGAGATAGAAATCGATCTCGCCCCATTTGGATCCGGGACGCTTCGAACCGCCGAAGAGCATGCCTGTGTACGGTCCGTGATCTGCGCATTTCGGATGCATCCTCAGGAGCGCGAAATCGAGAATCCAGGGATGGTCTCCGAAGCCGTAGACCATGTCCTGGGCGTAGTTCTGGTCCACGATGCCGACGTAGTAGAAGTGGTTGCCGCCCTCGGAACTGACAGGCCCTCCCCAGGCCTTCCTCTGAAGCAGCATGATCTCGCCGTGCGCGTAGTAGGTCTGGGCGAACGTTCCGGCTCCGGGCACGCGCGCGTCGTAATCCGTCCGGCGCCACGGCGCCTGTGCCGTGTGCACGTCGCAGTAGGCGGTGTTGAAGCCGTAGATCGACTGGATGACAGGCGAGAGCTTTTCGCACATCTCCAGACCGTAAAGCGGCTTCGGCGCGAAACACCTCGTCCACGACTCGAGGAACGAGCCGTCGCTCCGCCTGAGCAGACGGTCCGAATGCCAGTGTTCGTTGACGGGGCTGAGATCGGTGAAATTGTTGTAGGGGCCGTAATGATATCCGTTTGTCGCGATCATCCAGCGGGTATAGTCGATCTGCGCCCGGTTGCCGCCACGTTGCGGCGCGGCGTTCGTCCTGAAGGTGAAGCTCTCGTTGCCGTGCCGCCACATGTCTTCGTGATCCACGCAGATGACGTTCTTGACGCCCTTGCGGAGATAGTCGAGCACGCGCCTGCGGTTGACGTCGCGGTTGCCGCGCGCGGCGTTCGACGTCCAGGCCGTGGACCCGGCGAGCTTCCTGTACGGGGAAACGGGGTTGGGTATCTCCGGCAGCGTCGCCTCGAAGCGGCGCGAGACCGTCCACACGAACCGCTCGTACACGTCGTTGCGCCGTCCGTCTGTCTTCCTGCCGTATGACACGCCGCTGCACGCCGCGACGCCGCGGTCGCCGACCGCCGAAGGCATCGTAGGCTCCGAGGCGCTGGACTGCGTCCAGTCGAACATCGCGGAAACGAAGACCTTCTCCCCTCCGGCATCCGCCGCCAGCACCGCCGGACGGAAGTCCCACGAAAACGGACGCAGCGGCAGGAACGGGATCGGATAGCGCTTCGTCGTCTCCCTGTCCACGCCGACCTCGCCGAACCTGAGTTCCGAGACGTCGCCGCCCTTCACGACCACATCCGCGACCACGCTGTCGCCGACGCGGCGGAACGTCGCCTTCGCGCCGGATGCGGCGCTGCGCGGCCACACTCCGCCGCCGAGCGCGAGCGGGATCCACCTGCCGCCGTTGACGCGGAACGCGAGGTCGTCCCATTCGCCGTCCTTCTCCGGGAAGCGGAACTCGATCGCGTCATCGGCCTTTTCGACCTGCGGGACGATGGTCGTGTCCGTCGTCGGGAACGGAAGCCGTCCCCCGCCGGTGTTGGCGCCCTGATCCTGACCGGCGAACACCTGCACGCCGCGCTTCGGGCGGGCGGCGAACGAAAGCGGCTTCAGCTCTTCGGTCCAGACGCAGACGCTCGTGAAATCAAGGCTGTCGAACCGCTCGTTCGTCCCGCCGACGATCCGCCAGCCGAGGAACCGGCAGCCCGGACGCTTCGTCCGTTCGATGCGGTCGTACGGCACCTTGTACTGGAACTTGCACCATTCGAGATGATGAACCCATGTACATCCGATCTCGAACGCGGAACCGTCCGCATCCTCGAAAAGGCCTACCGCATCGACCATCGGTACCGTGAGCTTCAATCCCGCCTGCCAACGCGAACCGTAGTGGTTGTTCCCGTACATCCAGTAGCTGAACGTATCGAAGGCCGGCAGCTCGACCGGGGACTTGAGCAGCAGTTTGACTTCGGGATTCTCTCCGGTCGCGCGGTATTCGAGCCTCAGCGTGCCGTCTCCGAAGAGAAGATGCTCCGTGCCGGTGGAAACCCTCGCCTCGGCGTTCGAGCAGACCACCGTCCAGCCGTCGGAGGAGACAAGCGGCAGAACCGGGGGAACTTCGTCGGCGCGCCGGTCCGCCCGGACAAGTTCATAGGGACGGCGCGAATCGAGATCCTTCGGGAACGGCTTGCCGGTACCGAGATTTTCCGGATACGTGCCGGCGGCCTTCTCGTCGCCGAGCGCCTTCCAAGCCGCCTGCCAGATCTTCGTCGCGTTGCGTCCGAATTCGGAGGGCAGGATTCTCACACCCTTCAGGAACCCGACGCACTCGCGGTTTTTGCCCCTGCGCTGCAGCGTCTCCGCATACATGAGCTCGAGCGGGTTCTTGCCGGGGAAACGCTTCAGATAACCGGCGAGAACCTCCTCCGCGGCTTCGAGCCCGTTGGTGGAGAGATGATATCCGGCCAGCGCCGTCCCGACGCGCCAGCCGTCGCCGAGACGCTGCGCCGCCAGGATGTCGGCAAGCGCGGCGGCTCCCTTGCGGCGGCGGGAACGGAAAAGCCTGAACGCGGCGTCCTCGACCTCTCCGCACTCCTCGAGAAGCGCATCGGCCTCTTCGTCACGGCCTACGGCGATGAACTTCACGGCCTTGTCGTACTTGATCTCCCACCCCTTCCGGTCGCGGACGGGGGCAGGCTTCGGCTCTGCGGCGAACACGGGCCAGTCCCGCTCGAATCCGCGGACGAGGGCGTCGGCCTTCGCCGTCTCGCCCAGGCGGCGCGCGATCCTGATCTCGAGACGTCGCGCGTTGATGTTGAGGGCGTTCGCCTCGAGACTCTTCGCGGCAAGCCGACGCGCCTCGGCGGTGTTCCCGCGCCTGAATTCGATTTCGGCCATGGCAGCCTGGGCGGCGGAGCGGTATTCCATGGAATACGCCGCGAGACCGAAGCGTTCGAGGGCTGTCACGTCCTCGCCGAGCTTCACGGCGGCGAGCGCGTCGATGTAGTTCCCTCCGGGCGAATAGGCGTTCACCGCCAGCGAGCGGGCGGCATGGGTGCGCGCCTTCTTCCATTCGCCCCGCCGGTAGGCGATCTCCGCCGCGAGCTCCAGCGCCGGCGGGAAATCGGGGTTCTTCCCGAGCGATCTGGCGACGAGTTCGCTTGCCTCGCGGATCTTCTTGAGCGAACGCATCTGCTGCTCGGCCTCGAGGTAAAGCCCGTACGCGCCGTCCCAGTCGAACGTCGCGGGGGACTGCACCGGACGCGAAGTCTGGTTCGCGAGCTTTTCGTGTTCGTCGATCTTCGAGCGGTCGCGCATCACGCCCCAGCGCTCGACAAAGACGTCCGTTCGTCCCGGCGAGAACGTCGGATGCTTGAACGGCGTTTTCCACGTGTCGCCCTGAGGCTGGTTGAACGCCCTGCCCGACTGGAGTTCGATGTACTGTCCGTCCGTGTCTGTAAGCAGATCTTCCCAGATGCCGCCGGCGCGGGACAGCGCCCACATGAAGATCTTCCGTCCGTACTTCTCGCCGTGGTCGCATTCGTGATAGGAGCCGAAGCCCGCCTTCGGCCACCAGATGCCGAAGAACCGCTCGTCGCCTCCGACGATGTGGTAGCTCTTCGCTCCGCCGAAGGCGTTCTCCCCGTAGACGGCAAGGTTGCGCCCCATGTTGTCGAAGGGCCAGGCATGAGAGTCTCCGTCATGCCCGATCCGGTGCGTGCCGGGATAGCTCACCTCGGGATTGCCGCGCGCCGTGTAGGCCGCCGTCATCCACTGGTAGTACGGTTCGTCCAGCTCGGACGAGTTGAACCACTGCGAACGCGTGGTGAAATGGTCTTCGCCGTCCTTAAGTCGGACCTCCACCTGCCAGGAGGTGCCGCACACCTTTTCAGTGTTGCCGCAGAAATACGAGACCGAGCCGTCGGAGTTTTCGCGGGTCGTCCACGGGACGGGCGAAGCCGTGGTCGGGGAATGTCCGAACACCCCGAAGTTGAACTCGATGCCGCCCGAACACCACGGGCCGCACGTGGCGATGTCACGGAACTTGACCGCGTGGTTGAAGTATATGAACTCGCGTCCCGTCAGCTTGTCGACCGCGCCCCACACCTTGCCGCCGACATCGGGCAGCATCGTGACCTTGAGACGGTCGGACTCCAGCGTCACCGTCCGCCATGCCTGCGTGACGGCCTTGTCCGTCGTTCCGTCGTGCCTGACGTACGGCCAGTAGTATTTTTCCGGCGCGGGAACGGGATCGGGATCGGAATACGGATATGTGGGAAAATCGCGCTCTCCCACGGTGACGGTCGCCGCCAGCAGCAGCATCAAAAAGTTCATCAACGCATACCTTTCGTGACGTTTTTCGCAGCGTCGGCATCGATGGCGTGTCTGACATGCAGTGCGCGCATCAGGCCCTTGAACGGCTTGATACCTTCCGGCAATTCGCGGCCCGGCATTATGTTCGCCCCGAAAATGGCGGTCTTGAAATGTAGCGCCAGACGATCGTAAGGATATGTCTTTTTAACTCCGTCGAGCGAACAGGAAAGCGTTCTGCCGGTCTTTTCGATCACCACGCGGTTCCATTCGCCGGGACGAAGTTTAAGTCCGGTGCGGAAATGACGCGGAACGAGCGAGCGCCCGAAGAAGGATATCACGAGTTCGCCCTTGTCGGTGACGAGCCTGAGTCCGCACTCCTCGTTCACGGAGTGCATCTGGCGGATAAGCACATAGCTCTCTTCCGCGTCCGGGCGGATCTCGAAACCGAGTTTATAGCCGCTGTCGCAAGGGATGAGCTCCTGCGGGAAGGCGAGATACTGGCCCCGGCCGTCGAACCTGAGCGCCGGCGAACCGTCTTCGGCGATCACCCGGTCGGGGACGGAATTGGTAAAATCCTTCGTCAGTTTCGGACCGGACTTGATGAACTCCCACCACATCGGCCCTTCCGAATCCCAGCCGCCGCCGAGACTTACGTCCCAGCGCCGGTCGCCGCCGACGGCGACGAGGAAATCCCCGCGGGAAGAATCGGCGAAATCGTATTTGACGTCGACGATGCGGGCAGAGTCCATTTCTGCGTCGACCCATTTGCGCCGGCAACACGAATAGCATTCGACCCGGCGCTTCGCCCCCGAAGGCCGCACCGGCACGATCGGCCGCGAACGCCAGACCCGTCCGCTTTTTGAAATCGCGCGCAGCTGATAGACGGGGTTAAGCGATATCGCATCAAGAACGACTTCGGTTTCAGCCGAACGAGTTCCGAGCGGAGCGGGATAATCGCCGAGCTTGTCCATCCTCTCCACCTCCAGCCGGAGATTCCCGGGCCAGGTCGACGCGTAGACGCCGCGCTCGAGCACGTCGGCGAGCGATACCTCCTTGACGACATCCATTTTCGAAACCGAAATGCGGACCTTGGCCTTCCGGCACGCGTCTTTAGGGACCGAGAGAAGCATAGTGCGTTTTGCGGTGATGTTAAGCTTGACCTTGCGCGGATTTCCTTCGTCCGCCACGCGCACGGGATCGTACGGCACCTCCGCGCGCCGGAGCTTCCAGCCGTCGACGCCGGGAATTTCCACCAGCACCTCGCGATTGCCGAAACTGCGGATCGCCATGAACGAAACGACGAAATTATGATCGCGTTCGCGGTTGAAAAGCTCCCCGTTTTCGGCGGACGCGACTTCATGCGTATTTTCCATCACCTCCAGGGACGAAAGCTCCTCGCCGGACGCGAAAGAACCTTTCACGGCGTATCTGCCGCCGCCGAGAGGTTTCACCGAGAACGATTCCTCCGCCGGCGCGATTATCTCCCGGAGCGGCTGCCGGCAGTAGAGATAATTGATGCATACGGCGGGTTCGAACCTGGTGGAGTCGAATCCGCGGTAGACCCTGACATCCTCCCCGGTCTTCACCTCGATCTCAGGCGTGACCGCAAGTTCCGACGCGAAGTCCTCGCCCGGCAAACGGTAGGAAAACGCCGTGAGCTTCGCGGTCGGCAGCTTTTCCCACGGAAGCTCCCTGAGCTTGCGTCCGGACGCGTCGCGCAGCACCACACGCGCCTGGAACGGCGCGGGCGCCGTGCCGTCGGGCACGTACAGGAGTTCGGCATGATACGCCTCTCCCACGCGCATCGTCTGGCGCGTGGAAAGGACCAGATTCGGCACCGAGACGTCGTCGCCGGGGCGGGGCTTCAGCGGCTCGCGGTTGATCTTGGATCTGTAGTAGCCTATGACGCGCGCTACGGCTCCGGCGCTCGTAACCGTCGGCTGGAAAGAAGTGTTCTCGTTCGCCTCGTTCCATTCGAACGCGACGAGGATGTCGGGATTCTGCAGCATCGCCTCGTCAAGAAACGTGCGCAGCATCTCCGTTCCGTACTGGTCGCTCACCGGTCCGTTTTTGTGGTTTATGTAGGCCTGTTCGATGAAAGCCCCGAGATATTTGTCCTTGAATTCCGGCCGGGACATCACCTCGAGCGTCAGCGGGAAAAGATACTTCCGGCAGAGGTCGGTCTTCAGAATATGCCGGCCGTGGTCGCCGTTCCAGGTGAGGTACCTTTCACAGAGCCACAGCTGCACCCCGTCCGCCCACGACAGCATTTCGGCGAGCTCGCGTTTGTAGCGCTCGCAGGCCTCCGGCGTGCAGACGCCCGGATGCTTGGAGCTGTTGAACGAGCCGTACATCGGATAAAACGGCGCAATCGGGAAACAGGCGAACGGCGGAATCTCCGGATCGCTCTTCAGGAGCTTAAGCCAATCGCACTGCTTATCGAGCGCGTTGCCCCACAGCCAGACGAGCGGCCGACCGTCGAGACGCGCGGCATAAGGGCTTTTCGCCGCCGCCTGAATCATTTTCTTGAGCGTGGCGTAATGCGGATCTGCGCGGTCGGGCTTGCGGTAGAAATTCCAAAGAACGGGAAACTGCGAATACCCATCGGGCGGAGGGTCTTTTTTAAGCCACCCCAGCTGCTCATGATATACGCCTGAATAGGCGATGGAACCGAAACCGTCGAATCCGCTCCAGCGAAGAATTTCCATATCCCGGTAAAAGCCGGCCTTCATCGCCCCGCCCGGTTTTTTACGCAGAGTGCTGTCGGTGAAAAGCGGCCGGTCGATGTAGCGGTGCTGAAAATTCATCGCCGGAGTATACAGCTGCCGCTCGGCGAAAAAGTACGTCTTTCCGGCGCGGCGAGGCCGCTCCACCGGGTCGTTGGCTTCGCTCACGGTTCGATCGCACGGAATTTGCGCGAGCCCCCCCGCACCGGCAAAAACAAGTCCGAGCCCCAGCGCGGCCTTCAAACATTCAATCCTCATACTGTTTCCGTCCCTTTCTATCGGATCAGTGAATTCCCACGATGATGCGGACACCCCCGGAAGGCTTGCGGGTCTCTGCCACCACCCATTGTCCCCAGGTGGCAAGATAAGTTCTTTTCGCCGAACGGCAGTAGACGCCGGAGTTTGCATACGATCCGCCCCTGACCGTCTTTGTCGCCTGACCGCCGTTCGTATACGGCATCGTCACCGGGTCGGTGCCGAGAGAGCAATGGTCGAGACAATGCTCCCAGATATTGCCGAGCATATCGTAAAGCCCCCACGCGTTCGGCTTTTTCAGCCCCACCGGGTGCGTACGGCCTCCGGAATTTCCGTTATACCACGCAAGCTCATCCAGCGACGAATCGGGATCGTACGTTTCTGCGCCTTCGCCGGCGCGGCAGGCGAATTCCCACTGTGCCTCCGTCGGTATGCCTACGTTTTCAAGTCCAGTCTTTTTCCAAAATCGGTACAGCCAACCTTTTTGGGCATCGTCGGTAATACCGTAATACCACGAATTCTTCACATACCAGTCTCCGGCTTCTTTACCACCCACCAACTTGATCGTATCATAATACGAAATATTATCCATCGGGCAAAGATCGCTGTCGGGACGATCCTGCTGCAGACTGGGATCGGCGTTTTCTTTATTGTCAATCGTCCGCCACTGGCCCTGCGTAACCGGAAATACGCCGATGTAAAAGTCGTTCGTAAGTGTCACCTCGTGACAGAGTTCATCCGCATAAGCGGCGGTAAGCCCAGCCCCGGGCGTCCCCATCCGGAAAGTGACACCCTTCGCCGGAATTCTCCTGAACAGCATCGCATACTTGCGGTAGTAATCGGCAGCGATGGAGTAGGGCAGCTCATTCGTGGATGCGTAATATCTTTTCGCTTTGCTGTTGAAATCGACCGACATGTAATCGGGCGGATTCGACTCGGTCCAGAGATTGACCTTCGCCGTGAGAGCTCCCGACGTCCGCGAGAAATCGCCGCGCGGCCGCCAGTACGCTCGCTTGCCGGCGCCGGCGGTGCATTTTTTCGACACATCGCCCACCCATCCGCCGGGAACGTCGATTTTAACCCCATCCAAATACAGCTCAACGGTGACAATCGCTTCTTCGGCAAGGTCGTAAACAACCGTAACCATCCGGCTCTTCGGGTCCTGCTTAACCTCCGTAACCGAAACCGGAAGCGAAGTTTCGGCAAAGACCGTCAAAGCGGAAAGAACAGAAAGCAAAAATATATGTTTCACAGTATACCTCCCTTTCAATCAAGTCTGATCGCCAGACGACAACCGAGATGTTTACCGCCGTTAGGGGCGTCGGTTGTGATTTTCCCAAATAACCCTTTCTGCACCGTTCGCGCCGCGCTGCGGCAATGCGTCACCGGCTCCCAATAGCTTCCGCCGCGAATAAGACTGGAATCGTTCCAGTCGGTCGTGCCGGATACGCCGTAATGCATCAGAGGATCAATCGCCTGCAGTACTTCGAAATTATCTTTGCTCACTATCGCATAGTAAGGCTCCTTGGTGTATATCCAAGTCCGGGTCAGATCGAGCGTCGCCTCGGCGGCATTGCCGAGCATGTCGTAAAGCCCCCATGAGTTCGGCTTTTTCAGCCCCACCGGGTGCGTGGTTCCCTTGGAATTGCCTTCGTACCACGCATAATCATCGATATCGGAACTTGAAAACTTGCCGTCTTCGCCCTTAACAAGATTTCCACCCCAATAGAATGCCGCATACTCGCTGGCCCTGCATGCGAACTCCCATTCAACCTCCGTCGGCAGACTGCACTTTGCAAAACCCGTTTTGGCGCGGAATTTTCCGATAAGCGAAGCAGCGCTCTCTATGCCGTAACGGTTGGAATGAGTGCTGGGCACGAAGAGATTTCCAATTATGCTACTTCTTGAAAGTACTGTCTGAGGGCGCTCCTTGGCGTCGTCACCCTCCGTAAAACCTCCGCTTGCCGTCTCTTTATCCATTATCCGACGGTATTGCTCCTGCGTCACTTCATAGATTCCGATATAGAAATCATTGGTCAGAGAAACCGTGTGGATGTTCTCTTTGCCGATGAAAAAGGCGCTATCATTCTGCCAGGCCTTGTCCATCCGCCCGACTTCAGTCGACGGCGAACCCATCGGAAACGCGACATTCGCCGCATGAATGCGCCGGAAAACCATTTCCGAGGTCTTATACCGGCGGTTGGTGACCCCGCCCGGGACCTCCTCGGCCGTCTCGTAATAGCGGTGAGATGTCGGATTGTCCAGATCCACCACCAGATAATCCGGCGGCGTATTGACGGCGCGCGCTTTTATTTCCACCGTCAGAACAGCCGAACCTACCTCTTGGCTTTCCGGCCAGCTGAGGGATGGTTTCCAATAAATGCTTTTCCCCTGTCCGACCTGAACGAGTTTGCCGACATCTCCTTTGAGAGCGGAGATGTTGTGCCGCCCGACGGATACGCCGTTGGTCAGAAAGTCCACGGTGATGATACCGTCAGCGCCCGAAAGATCGTATGTCACCTTGACACCGCTCCCGCCGCGCTGCCCGATTTTGATATTGGAAACTTCCGGCACCGCGGCTCCGGCCCAGATTACGGCAGAAGCAAGCGCACAGCCTAAAAACAAAAAGCTCTTCACGTTCACCTCCCTCATCTTAAAATAAACCCGAATCCGAGCGTAAGAAAGTTTATCGAATCCGCACTTACCGCGAACCAAACTCCGCCGTTGGCGGCCAGTAAAGTGTTGCCGTCAGCGGGGGATGAAACCGCACTGTGCGAAGGTGATCGCTCTGTCGACCCTGACACAATGCAGGAATCGGCGAACGCCGCAGCCGCGACGCACACGCCGGTAACAACTATCAACAGGTACTTCATAGCGGACAATAGTTCCTTTCAATGATTTTCAACCTTATTTTACGTAAAAAAACGCAATCACTCCATATACCATAAATTGGATAGCAAACAAATGACTTAAAAACGGAATATTTTGGTAAAATACCGTCATTATGCGATTGTTCTGGTCTGCAGCAATTCTTCTATGCGCGCTTCCGGCTGCGGCGGCGGCCGGTTCGTCTAATGCGTTGACGACCGTCGCCGAAATCCGGCGGTGGTCAGCGGACAACATCACCGGACGAGTCGACTTCAACCTTTCCGGACAAGTGCTTTCCGACACCTCTTTCATTTATTTCATATTCAAAGACGAAACCGGCTTTCAGACCATCAACCCGGTTAAATCCGATGACGGCAGATCGGTCGGTCCCGGCGATATTGTAAGCGTAGCGGGATCGATCTACAAACCGACCCACAATTGGATGGACGTCAAGGCCAAGCGCATCCGCATCGGTTCAAACGCCGAGATTCCGCCGCCAGTCGACATCGATGCGAAAAAACTCTTCGATTCCGACATGCTCTACCGGTTCGTACGGGCTGAGGGCGTTGTTGTCCGCGCGACGCGGGACGATCTGGATGCGCAATACAACTGGCTTACGCTCAGAACCGAATCGGGCATGATTCAGCTTGCGGTTCTCAACACTACGCTGCCGCTGAAAAAGGCGGAAGCGATGATTGACGCCGAGATTTCCGCGTCCGGGTTCGTCCGTCCTTTCGAGAACCTGCGCAAGCCGCTCGGCTTTTACATCGCCATTCAGCCCCCTGGCGCAATAACGGTTGATATCCCCCCTCCAAAGGACCCATTCCTGCCGGACAAGAAATCGCCGCGCGTCCGTATGCACCGTGAAGCGATATCCGGCTTCGTACGGGCCGTCAGCGCGGACTCCTTTTACATACGCACATGGAAAGACACCTGCCTGCAGGTTAAAATGCGTACCCGCTCCTCCCTGCCGCCGGTCGGACAGTGGATAGACGCGAGCGGATTCAGAAACTTCGAAAATCTCCAGCCGCAGCTTCTGGAATCGCTCTGGCGCCTTCAAAAACGGACCGAAGCCAACGATCCGGTCACCGCCGTAGAACTGCCGCAACTCTTCAGATTCGACGTTCTGTCCGGGGATTACGTAGGCAAAATCGTGAGCATTGAAGGCACCGTTAGACTGGAACCCAAAGCTCTCGGCGCAGAAGGCTTCAATCTCACGCGCGGAGGTCATTGCGTATTTGTCGACATTTCGGCTTTTCCAGAAGCGTCCGCGAAACTGCAGGATCAGGCGGTCGTGAATGTCACGGGACTGTGCCTGAATGAATTTAAATCGAATTATTCGACGGACACATTCCCGAGTTTCTCCCGGGCGAAAATCGTGCTGCACCAGGCGGACGATCTTAAGATCATCAAAAATCCCCCGTGGTGGACGACCGGCCGACTTATGGTGCTGGTGGCGATATTGTGCGCGGCGATCGCCGCGATCATGGCATGGAACCGGGCTCTTCAGCGGCTATCGGACATCAAAAGCTCGAGAATCTCGCATGAAAAATTCGCCAGAATGACCGCGCAGCTTAAAGCCGAGGAGCGACGGCGGCTTTCAGTCGAACTGCATGACTCCATCGCCCAGAATCTTACCGGTATCGCCATGACCGTCAACACCGTCCGCGACATCTACAAAGCCGGAGGCGCCGTTGAGCCGCAGCTTCTGGACATCGCCGTGAGCGCGCTCAAATCATGCCGTGAAGATATCCGCAACTGCCTGTGGGAACTGAGGAACGACGCGCTTGAGGCGCCGACCATGGACGAAGCGATCCGCAGGACGCTCGCACCGCACACCCGCAGCGCCAGAACCCACATCCGGTTCAACGTGCCGCGCTCCCTCTTCTCCGACAATTCGGCCCACGCCGTTCTCTATGTAATCCGGGAGCTTGCGATCAACGCCGTCCGCCACGGGCAGGCGAAAGAACTGCGAATAGCCGGCATCGTGGAAAACGGAAAGCTGCTTTTCTCCGTCCAGGATAACGGTTGCGGCTTCGACTGCGCCAACATCCCCGGGACTGAAACGGGACACTTCGGATTGCAGGGCGTAAAAGAGCGCGTCGCATCTCTCGGAGGCGAACTGGACGTCTCCAGCATCTGCGGCAAAGGGGCAAAAATCACCGTAGCCGTTCCTCTGACCAAAAAAGAATCATGAAAAAACTGCGCATACTCATCGCCGACGACCACGCGATCGTCCGCTTCGGCATCTCGACACTCATCAATTCGACCGGCGACATGGAAGTGACCGCCATGGCATCGAACGGTGAAGAAGCGGTGGAGACGGCCCGCCGACTCGCTCCCGATATCGTTATCATGGACCTCATGATGCTGAAGAAAGACGGTATCGCCGCCACCCAGGAAATCAAAGAGTCGCTCCCGGAGACGAAAATCCTTCTTCTGACCACATTCAGCACTTCCGACGGAATCGCGGCCGCGCTCAAGGCGGGAGCATCCGGGGCGATACTGAAATCGTCCGAAAACGACGAACTTATCTCGGCGCTCCGGCGGATAGCCGCAGGCGAAAGCGTAATCTCGGATGAAGTTGCCGACCTCCTCTGCTGCGATCCGCCGCTGCCGCCGCTCTCGCACAGACAGATACAGATCCTTGAGGAGATGGCCAAAGGCCGCTCCAGCAAGGAGATTGCCGACAAACTCAAACTGCAGAAGGACAGCGTCGACAAATATGTTCACAATCTGATGCGGAAAATCAACGCCTCCTCACGCACGGAAGCCGTCGCCATTGCGCTGAAAAAGCGGCTGCTCGATATTTGACCCCGGGAATTCATGGCATAAGGTTTTTGGGATGTACCCCCGCTGGGCCGTATTTCAAAGCTTCAAAGATCCATATATTTCATAACTGCAGAGCGCAACATGAAATGAAAAACCAGAAAGCCAAGGACTGAAATTATCGGTTCAGAAGATTCTGGACGGCTTCGACCTTGCGTCTAGTCACGTCCGCCGAATCGGCATTGACAGCATCCCAGTCAAGCTCGTTCATCGCGGATTGCAGTTCCGGCGAAATTGCGCCGTCTTCGCGCAGCAGCCGTATCTTCTCCCAGTCTTCGATCGAATCACGCAGAATCTCCCAGCGCGGAGAGGCAAGCGCTCCGGGATAGAGAAGCTGCACTTCGCCCGCAGGCATCGAGGCCAGATCGCCCCCGGTATAGTTCCACGGATCCTTCTGCCAGAGAAACGCCGCCCAGCGCAGGAATCCGTCATATTCCTTCGCCCCCGCGTACAGCCCGATCCATGCCGTTTCCGCCAAAGGGCTCTCAAGCCACGTATTCGGCTTCTGCGGCTCGGTACACACGTAAAAAGTGGTAATCTGCCCGCGTTCACGGCGCTTGGCGCGGAACGAATCGTACGCGGCATTGAAAATGTTCGTGATGCCGTGTCCGCCCTTCCAGAGGATCTGCGACATCACATCGACGTCCGGATCGATCTCTTTGTACCGCATCGGATCAACATTGGACGCGAGCGCAAACTTGAGCTTGGGTGCGACCCGCCGGAGAAACTCCCGCACGACCTTCAGCCGCTCCGGCGCAACTTCGTCGATCGCGATATAGGCTTCGTCAAGCCACCCCTTCTCCTCCAAATGCTTCTGAAGTTGGACGAGCAGCGGCGTAAGGAACTGCTCGTATGCCTTGCTGCCCTCATAAAGCTCAAGCGCGCGGCGCTCACCGGTCGCGCCGTCGGTGTAGTAGAAAATATGCTTTGAATTGAACTTCACGACCGTATAGCAGTGAATCTGCGGCCCGAGACCGCATTTCTTCGCGAACTCAACATAACGGTCGAAAAGCGTAAAGTCGGCAACATAACCGCGCTTCGGTTTATACACGTAATCGACCATGCTGCGGATCTCGCCGCCGTTGGGGCTGTAAGACTCTCCCCAGGGCAGATCTACTATAGAAGTGAGAATCACGCGTTGTCCGGCGCGGGCAAGCTCGCGATAGACTGGTTGAAGCCGGGCGAAGTGCTCCTCTGAAAAAGGCTTGACGCGGTAATAGTCGGAAACGCTCCACGGATGCTGCCAGAGATCCAGAAAGAATCTGCGGTCCTTGTACGCGGGAAGCGTGCGATCGACGACTCTAAAATCTATTTTGAAGCTGAATCTCCCCGCCTCCCCGGCGACGGAGGCTTCGCCGCGGTAAACGCCGCCGGCCGCATTTAGCGGCACATCGAATGTAAGCCACACGACCCGATAGCCTTCCGCCGGCCAGCGGTCAGCTTCTGGATCGAGACAGTCTCCGACAAGCATATACTTCATGCGATCCGGGCGGTACTGCGTATGCACCGTGCGCATGAAACGCGCCGAAAACGCGTTTTCAGGCAGGCGTGCGCCGTCCGCCGCCGCCAGCGGCGATGCTGAAAACTTAAGTTCCCCCTGATCGGCGTCGCTCCAAACAACCACCTGCGCGTGAACGCGCTCGCCTTTCCATCCGACAAGCGACAATCTCGGCTCCGGCGATTCAAATCCCTTGACGTTCGACGGGTAGACGCGGTCGTAAAGACCGAGAACTCGACCATGCAGTCCATCCGAAACCGGATTCGTCGCAACCGGCAGACGCGGTGGCGGAGCCTTTCTGCCTGCGGTCTCCTTGAATGGCACCACCGGTTCTCCTGGTTTGCGCCTGAGGTGCCGATCGGCAAAATCGAGAACCCGCGCCCAGTTCCATGAAGTAAGCTTGTGAGGACCGTCGCGAAGCATAAACCCGACGCAACCTTCGTCGGACCAGCCGCCCGGCGCCGGATACTGATCGACGGCAAGTCCGCGTTTGCCGTACGCCCGCCAGAGATCGGAAGCGCGTCGGGCGGACTCAAACTCGCCGCGTGGGCCGGCCCAGTCATCCTTCGAGCCGCTGCCGACATAAACAAGCCTTGGGCATACGAGACGGATGAGATCGTCCGCGTCGTGTTCGAGTTTGTTCGTGCGCGCGAACCATTTCTGCAGATTGCCGCAGAACCAGAATTTTATCGGTCCAAGCATCCATTCAAGCGGCTCTGCATCCGGCAGATCCATCGACAGCAGTCTGGCGCCGCCGGTACCCGATCCGTTCGGAACGGCAAGAGCGATGCGTTCGTCCTGCGCCGCGGCCCAGAGCGCGGCCTTGCCGCCGCGGCTATGGCCGATCACACCGACTCTGGACGCATCCAGCTCCGGCTGCCGTTCTATCCAGTCCATGACCCGGCTTACGCCCCACGCCCATGCGGCGATAAGCCCCCAATCGTCCGCACCGCCCGCACCGTAAATGCGATGTACGCGGTTGGACCAGGTTTCATCGTAGGTATTGAGCGCGACGTCGTTCAGGTTGATGTTGATATAGGCGTATCCGCGCGAGACTATGTCGTTCGTCGGCGTGTCGGGGAAATGCCAGCGTCCGTCAGGTCGGGTTTCTCCGTGGTAGTGGTCGAGCAGAATGAATGACGGCGCCGGGTTCTCCGCGCTTGCGCCTTCGGGCAGCACCTTGTTGATGCGTATTTTGATTTCTCCGCCGGCGAAGGAGACGGCATCCTTCTCGAACTTCTGGTCAGAGGGACGCTCCGGCGCATAACCGAACATCTCGCGCCTGAACCAATCAAGCGTCTCGGCCCGGCCGCCGTTCTCCCATCGACTTTTTAAATCATCCGACGCGGATGCTGCCGCCGCAAGCAGCACCGCGGCGCACATCATCAGTCGCTTCATTTCAGCTCTCCGTTCTCAGTTTAAAATCACTTGCCGTTTCCGGTCCCGGAGACGGCGACTTTCGGCGCGTCGTGCACGATCGCCACGTTGTCGTACCAGCATTTCTCTCCCGCATCCAGATTCGCGGAGAGCGTGACGACAAATCCGTCAGCGCCTTCAGGTATGACAAAACTCCAGTCTGTATGCGCCCATCCGGCGTCGTCGACCTCGTCAGACACCGGAATTGCGATTTTAGCGATGGCGAAATCATTCGACCCGCCAGCGGTCCAATGGACTCCGGCCGAGACATGGCGCCCCTTCGAAGAGAAGGATAGCCCGAAACGCTCGCCGCTTTTGCAGCCCTGCGGACGGATCTTTTTCGAAGAGAGGAGAATACATCCATGCTGTACGTTGCTGGCGACAAGCGAACAGGAGTCCCCGTCTCCGATCGTCGTATCGCATCCGAATGTTCCGCTGCGGATTCTCTTTCCCTCCCGCTGCCATGAACTATACGGTTCGGGGAGCTGCGCGGATCCGGCACCGGTGCAGGCGGAATTGGCATTGAGAGCCTTTAACTCTCCGGCTTCCCGGCGATGCCGCAGCACCCGTCCGTAGGCGGCGGGATCCTTGACCGCGAGCAGCGTATCGTGCAGTCCCGGCAGCAGGCTCTCCCAGTTTTTCTTATCCCCGATCCACCGGCCTTTTTCGCACCACAGCCAGATCATCTCATCCGCCCCCTTCGCCGCCTGACGGAGATTCTCCTCAAGATGTCCGAGCCGAGAACCGTTTCGCGGCCCCATGTAGAACCAGCTCCCCGGCTGAGCGAATGTATAGGCGTCGAGATAGGCTCCGAAGGAAACCTGCATCTGCGAACGGTACTTGCCGCGGTTCTCGGGACTGAGCAGCCAGACGAACTCGCTGCGGCACCAGCATGCCGCTTCAATGAACTGATTGCGGGAGGCTTCGTAGCGGTACGCCTCTTCATCGCCGTCTACGAGCACGGCCGTCGGCGGCAGCGCATCGAAAATGCCGTCGATGAAACTCGGCCAGAGATCCTTGCCGCCGCGTTCAACTCTCTGCGGCAACAGACGACCGTCTATGTCATAGGAATAACGGTGTACCATCGAGAGGAACCAGTAGGAGAGAATATACGCATCCGGAAACTCCTCGAACACGCCCTGAAACACCTGTCGTGCGCGACGGCGGGCGAACTGCTTGGCCGCAGCGAAATCAATACCGTCCTTTTCATTGAGAAAGTATTGTCGCTGAGCGTGATAATCCTCCGGATCCATCTGCAGCCCCTTGAATCCGCCGCGCTTGGCGAGCCGGGCGGCCATACGCATATTGTGCGCGATTCGCGCCCACTCAATATCGTTCGTCCACGCCACGCGCACATGTGGGGAGGGATAGAAGCTCAGCAGACTGTTGGCGAACACCCGGCGGCGCATCACTTCACGGTATTTGGATTCGAGGGGCGCGAGATCGTCGTAATCCCAGGCCGGATCGTTGAAACTCCACCAGGTGGAGATCCGATTCCCATAGCGCCCTTTCGTCTCTATTGAAAGTATCACACCGTCGATAGGAAGTTTGTCATACTCCGCGGCATGCTGCAACAGTTTTTCCGGGGACAACCCGAAAAATTCATGTCCTCCGGCAATAAACCTGTTCGCTCTTGCCGACGCGGAAGCGCAGGCGGATACGACCACCGTGAATACGGCCAATTGTAAAACCTTGGTGTTCATCGTTGCAGAAACTCCTTATCAACCTCTCATTTCCCTGTCGAGATCAAGACCGAACTCGGCGAGATTCACCTTAAGATCGTACTTGTCGCGGGCGAAGGGCTTCATGAGCCTGTCGTATTCGGCGCTGCCGGTCGTCTCCCTGCAGGGATCCCAGTCGAGAGAAAACGACTTCCTTCCGCGGCCGAGCTCCATGCACATCTGCCCCAGACAGCACACGGAAGAGGAGCGGTGGGCGATTTCGGCGGACGTGCAGGTCGCCGAAGGATCGTCGGCGGCGACCGCATCGAGCCAGTCGCTTACGTGCACGTTCATGCTGTCATCGTCCATCTTAGCGAGTTTTGGCAGAAGCGAGGGTTTGGAAGCCGCAATCGGGCCGAGCATGCCGGGACGGACCCGAGGCTCGGGATCGGACGGCGTAACCTTGGCCGCGCCGCGTGTGCAGAAGAGCCACTCGCCGTTGACACCGATGAACTTGACGCCGGTCTGATACCTGTCGCAAACGTGAAGATCCGTCCTGCCGCCGTTATAGTAGAAGTGAAGATCGTAATTGGTGTGGACATTCCAGAGCCTGCCGCCGGAAAGGTCCATCCAATTGCATGTTCCCTCGACTTTCTCAGGACCGGTCAGCTGCTTGCCGAGACCCCACTGGGCGATATCAAGGTGATGAGCGCCCCAGTTGGTGATCATACCCCAGCCGTAGGGGGCGAGCTGAATCCAACCCGGACGGTCGCCGATCTTCCTTATGTCCTGACTGTGGCAGCGCGTTTCGTTGTAGGGGACGACCGGCGTCGGACCGAGCCAGGTTTCATAGTCGAAATTGGCGGGAACTTTCTGCGCTTCGCTGCTGCCGCCGGAACGGTCGATTCCGATACCGACCTCGACTCTGGCGACATCGCCGATGACGCCGGCATTGACGGCGCGGCAGACGCCCTCGAACTGGTTCCAGCTGCGCTGCTGCGAGGCGATCTGGAAGACTGTTGAGCGCTTCTTGGCGAGATTGGCGAGAAGACGGCTTTCGAGAATCGTCTGGGTGAAAGGCTTCTGCAGCCAGACCGCCTTGTCGGAGAGGATCGCGCTCGAGGCTATGAGCGCATGCCAGAAGTCAGGCACGCAGATCATGACCGCGTCGATGTCCTTGCGGGCGATGAGTTCCTTGTAATCGCGGTATCCGGCGATCTTCGTGCCGTCGTTATACGCCTTCTCGATCATCGACTTGGCGTTGTCGACGCGGATCGTGTCGAGATCGCAGACCGCGACGATGCGGGCGATATCCCTGCGCTTGAGGACGCCGGGGATTTCGAAGGACGTGGCGATGCGACCGAGGCCGATGACGCCGACGTTGATTTTGTTGTTGGCGGAAAACCTGCGCGCGCATCCGCCGAAAATTACGGGAGCGGCTCCTGCGGCAAGCACGCCGCCGAGAAAGCCGCGGCGATTCATTTCGAATGTCATCTTTTTTCTCTCCTTTTCTGGAATATTAGTTTAACGCTTGAATTCGATATTGCCGTCTTCACCGAACGATCAGCACCGTTCCGGGAAGTGAAGGATACAGATATACGGTTCTGCTCTTTTCGTCGACTTTCAGTCTCGCCCATTTGGCTCCGGGCACATGAAGGACAGATCCTTCCACGTTTGCTGAATCCTCGTAAACGGCGATCGGTATGCGGCGAGGACAGGCTTCTCCATCCGCCGGAGCATCAAGTTCAACCGTCATCTCCGAAACCGAAAACCTGCTTGTCGGAATCGGCGCAAACCAATTCTTTCCGAGTTTCAGCACGCCGCCTGCGAACTGCAGATCGCCGACACGATCAAGACGTTCGGACGATTCATCGAGAACGCCGCCTTCGCCGACACGCAGCGAACCGCGAATCTCCCCTTCTCCGTGCAGAACGCCGCCGTTTCGCAGAACATACGGCGCGGTGGACGAAAGCGGAAGCGAAAGTACGGCTCCCTGACGTACGCGGATATCGCGCGCGCCAAGTCCGCTGACGGCGATAGTATCCGCGGAATAAGCGCCCCTTCGCCCGGTATCCAGACTAAAGCCGAAGCGTCCGGCGCAGGATTCGGAGACCGCCCTCACCTCGTCTGCGGTTAAAAAATTCCTGTAGAAGCGAATTTCCGCGATATCGCCGTCGAAAAAGCCGGTCGCTTCGGTAAGCGCTCCGATAATGCCGGTGTTGCCCCCTCCGAAACCGTTTTTCGCCGCAGACCAAAGCGTTTTCGAAACGATACACTTGTCGACAGACACCATCATCGTTCCGGTTGCATTATCTCCCTGTTTGACGGTAAACACGGCAACGTGCGCCGCACCGTCATAAAGCCGGAGCGGCCGGCGGTTGAATACACCGTTGTAATAGCCTGTTGAATTGTCGTTGCACCAGCCGGAAATCACACCTTCACCTGAAAAAGCCAGAGTCAACTTGGGGCGATATCTGCCGGTGGGAGTAGAAGTTCCGTCGATTTTGGTATTGATTTCATATCCCGTCGTACCGAAAAGCCCGGTCATTTCCGTAATATTGGTAATAACGGACAACGGACGGGAAGTCCAATTTTTGTCACGCGCATAGTTCGTCTCCTCGCTCGTCGTCAGACCGCCCTTGCCGTCGGTGCGGGTACGGAAAACAACGGCGATCGCGAATTCGGTAATGCCGTTGTGCGGAGCGCTCGCCACGGCCGGAATCTGAAAATTCGTCTTATCCGCCGAGCGGAAACGTACGGCTCCTTTCCCGCCGAAAGCGTCAGCCTTGAACGTCGGTGCCGCACCTTCAGGCGCCGTCGCGGTCATAGAAGCATCCGTGCTGCTCCAGCTGTCGACCGGCGCACCGTCGGAATGGGTGGCGGCGAGCGTTTCCGCGCTCCAGACCATATAGGGCCGAGGCTCTTCTACGGGAGCCGGCGCGGCCGGCACACCGCCTGGAAACGGCATATTCCCGTCGAAATCCGACGCGGCGAGCGCACCGGCGAGCGTGGAATAGCGGTATTTGCGGGATAGCGCCGAGGCGAGGCGCGACTGTTCCGAAAGCGAGAGCGCACGATCGGGATATGCGCGCACTTCGGCGATACGGACCTTCGAGCGGACAACGTTTGCGCTGTCCACGCCGGTAGAACCGAAGCATAGCGGAAGATTGGAGAATGGCGGCGCGCTCGCGGCAACGCCGTTCGTAACATATTTGTCGAAGAAAAGCGAATAGCCCTCGCCGTCAAAAACGGCTATCGCGACGTGCACCCGCCCGGATACCGGATGCCCCGGACGCGAACAGACGCCGGTCATACCGTATGCCCCTTCTTTCCGGACACCAAGACCGTATTGATCCTTGCCGACGCCGGTCAGTTTGAAACCGGGATGAGCATCACCCGTGCCCGCTGCGGCTTTACCGTTATAAATCATCGAAACGCTCGTTCCCGCACCGGTGTAGTAATACCCGTAAGTTCCGTTGTCGAAGGTGTCAGACGTGTCGAACACGACCGCCAGCGAAAACCGCGAAACTCCCGCAAGCGGATTATTCCGCGGATCGACCGCAAGCGATCTGGAATTCTCGAATTTCACGGCGGCGTGTCCGTTAAAGACGTTTTTCTCAAGAACCGGAAGCAAGGGCGCGAACATCGAACCTGCCCATTTATTGCTGACGGCGGAATTTCCGAAATTGGCGTCGGTCCAGCTTTCCACCGTCGCCCCGTCTTCGAGCTGAAGATCGTCCGCCGTCCACCGATAGCAGGATTTATCGTCCATGAGGTCGGATTCGGGGTCTGCGAGCGACGGATCTCCGGCAAGCGCCGCCGTCCCTTTGGCGACGTCAAGCTTGCCGCAAAAACGCGTCGCATCGGTCAGGACAACATTTCCTTCGCTCTCGATCCGAAGTTCTCCGTCGCCGGACATCGGCGAGAGGACCTGCGCCGCGAGCGAGCCGGATTTCCATACGAGAACGCCTTCAGTCTGCGGCACCGTGAACGCGAGCGGGATTTTAACTGCGTCGACAAGCCTTGTATCAAGTTCGCCCGCGCCCAGATTCAGACGATAAGCGGCATTGGCGTTCCAGTCGGTGTCGAGCGCAAAGACACTGCCGGCCTTGCGCACTTCAAGCCGCCCTCCGTACATGTTGAAGACGCTTTCACCGTTGTTGCCGCCCAAATCGGCGACAAACCTCTCCACACTGACATCGCCGCCCTGCAGTTCAAAAAATCCCGGCTGACCGTTTGACGCGCCGAGTAGTATGCGCTCGGCGCACAGCGTGCCGGAGGTAGCGGTGAACGGACCGGCGATACGGCACACAGAAGTCTCGCCGGGCCGCTCCGACCAGTTGAGCGGATCAGAGAGCATCCCAGGCGCTCCTGCACCGGTATAATGTATTTCAGCGGCAAAACCGCACCAGGCGATAATAACCGCCATGATTGTCCATAGACATTTTTTGTGACAGCTGCTTTTCATGTTTTTATCCTGTGTGCGACTGTTATTGCGGTTAACGGTTTTTATTGTATATCGTCCAACAGCTTCGGTCAACACGGTCAAATGACCGTGTCGGAGAAAAAAGGATCTTCGCCGTTTTTTTGGTAAAATACTTTCCGATGGTCCACCGTTGCCGCAGAATATTCGCACTTGCCGTTTTATCCGGCCTTACCTGCATCCGTATTGCCGGCGCCCGCCCGGATATGCTCATTTCGGTCAGAGATATCCAGAATCTTTCAGACGATGACTATGCCTATACCATACCCTTCCGCCTGACAGGTCTTGTCACCTACGCCTACAAACGAAACTGTTTTCTTGAAACACCCGAAGGAAGCTGCCTTATCAAAAGCGCGCCTGAGGATTTCCGTGTCGGAGACGTAATCCGCGCATCCGGCTTCACCCTGCTTGACGTGTTCGCCAACGATCCCGTTCTGAAAACGACAAACGTAGTCACGATCGGACATCAATGCGTACCGGAACCGCCGCTATTGTCGATCGGAGACATCCTTTCAGGCAAAGGCGACTTCCGTCGCATCCGCATAAGAGGATTCCTGACCGACGCTTTCAACGACGATATCGACGATAAATATCTGATCGCGCTTTTCAACGTCGACGGCCGGATCCTGCTCGTGTCCGCAAAAAAGGAAAACGGCGCGCTTGAGCAGCTGCGTTCGCTCGTCGACGCAGACATTGAAATCACCGGCTCATGCATTCCCCTGATTGGCGGCAAACGGGTCTTCGGCGGACCGCAAATCCAACTATCATCCGTGGAAAAAGACATCCTCGTGCTTTCCAATCCCGCAAAAGATCCGTTTTCCGCGCCGAAGCTCAAGCCGCTGAGCCGTACGCGGGCGGAAAACATCGCCACGATGAAACGCCATTCCGTTCACGGACGCGTGCTGGCCGTATGGCAGAAACGCTATGTGCTCGTCACCTATGGGAAAGGACTGATTACGCGCCTGACGCTGGCCGACGGAGAAACCGCGCCTCGCCCCGGAGACTGGATCGACGCCGTCGGCTTTCCCGAAACCGATCTTTTTCTCGTCAATCTGGCGAACGCGAAAACGCGAAAAACCCAGCCCGATTTCCGTCCTGACGATAACCCGGTGCGGGTTTCCGCCGAGCGCATCTGCCGGCATCCGGATACCGGACGGTACGATCGTGATTTCCACGGACGGCTGGTCAGGCTTTCCGGCATCGTCCGCGCGATCCCGGACGCGCAGAACAATGGTGATCGGCTGACGGTCGAATGTGACGGCATACTCGTACCAGTCGACGCGGGCACCTCCGCAGACGCATTCGACGGCGTACAGATCGGCTGCCGGGTTGAAACAACCGGCATCTGCATCATGGAGGCGAAAAACTGGCACCCGCAGCACATCATCCCCGCCATAACTGGCTTCACCGTCGTGCTGCGCACACGCGACGATCTGCGCATCACGGCCAGACCCTCGTTCCTGACGCCTATGCGCTTCATCATAACCGTCGCGATCCTGCTGGTTGTCCTTTCCGTCATCCTCATCTGGAACACACTCCTTCGCAGACTGGTCGAACGCCGCAGCCGCGAATTGTCGCGCACGCTGGCATCGCAGGCGGAATCGGAGATGAGAATCGACGAGCGCATGCGCATTTCAGCCGAATTGCACGACTACCTCGCCCAGAACCTGACCGCCGTCTCCTATAAACTGACTTCCGCTCGGGCGGCGCAACACGACAATCCCGAAGCGGCCGCGGCGATGCTGGAGAGCGCATCGGCGATGCTTGATTCCAGCCGCACCGAACTTCGGCACTGTCTGTGGGATCTCAAAAGCAAGGCGCTTGAAGAGCCGACGTTCGAACTGGCGCTCCGCCGCTCGCTGCAGCAGGTCGCATCGTTTGAAAATATCGAACTTGATTTCAACATTCCCCGTCAGCCGGTCGACGATCCTACCGCCCACGCGATTCTGAGCGTCATCCGTGAACTCGTCGCCAATGCCGTCAACCACGGTCTCGCCGAGCACATCACCGTCCAAGGTGAAATCGTCGGGGAGGATCTGGTGATAACAGTCAGCGACAACGGCTGCGGGTTTGACGTCTCCGGCGTCGGATCGTCAGACGACGGACATTTCGGACTAGACGGCATCCGCCAGCGTGTAATGCGGCTGAACGGCGCTTTTACGATCACATCACAACCGGGAAGCGGGACGTCGGCCGTCATCCGCATCCCGCACCCATTCAAGTCATGACCAGATCAGAAAAAATCCGCATACTTCTTGTCGACGACCACGCGCTGCTCAGGCACGGGCTTTCCGCCGTCCTCTCGCTCCAGAAGGATTTTGAGGTGGTGGGTGAAGCCGGAGACGGACAGGAGGCCGTCAAACGCGCATCGCAGCTGCGTCCCGACGTAATCATCATGGATCTGGCTATGCCCAGAATCAACGGCGCCGAAGCCACGAAACTTATCAAAGCCGAACTGCCCGACACCAAGGTGATGATTCTCACCACCTTCGGAATGTCCGCCGACGTCTCCCGCGCCCTTGAAGCCGGCGCCTCCGGGGCGATCGTAAAGGACACTGCGGATAGGCAGCTCGTCGCCGCCATTCGCGGAGTGTTCGCCGGCAGAACGATTCTTTCTCCTGAGATCAGGCACATGCTGGACAACGAACCTCAGCCGCCGGAGTTGACCGAACGGCAGCTCGACATCCTTCTTTCGATCTCGCGCGGACTTACCAACAAGGATATCGCCACCCAGTTCGGCCTCAGCCCCAGCGGCGTCAAGACCCATCTCGAGGCGATTCTCTCGAAACTTGGCGCGGCCACACGCGCAGAGGCCGTCGGCATCGCCATGCGCAAACAGCTGCTTAAACTCTGAAATTCCCCTCCAAACACAAAAACAGCTATAGATTCTTGGGCTATCCCCATTCAGACGCCCAATGCACCAAAAGGCACAGCATAAAATCCTTCACCAAAACGAAGAGTGTGCTCTCCAGAATAAAGGACAACACCTGTAAAATCTCCCTTGGCAAGGTTATTGGAAAACCACTTCAGATGTTTGAAATCTTCCGATCCAAGCGCAGAACCCGCCTTTACCTCGATTCCCAACATGGCACCGTCATTGCGTTCCACCATAAAATCAATCTCTCGCTTATTGGAATCCCTATAATGACTGATTTCATAATCCCCATCGCAATCTGCAAGCGCAACAAGATTTTGGTAAACCCAACTCTCTACTATCTTGCCGCTTCTATCGTCATTCATGTATATTGATTCGTCATCCCACCCGAGCACATTAGCCATAAGGCCGGCATCAGATGAGAAGAATTTGCTTCGCTTACCGATTTTTGAATAGTCGCTCTTGGTCCAGGGAGACAGCTCGTCAAAAAGGTAAAGTGCCTTAAGCGCTGCAATATAGTTTTCGACAGTAGTCTTGCTGACGCCTATTTTTGATGCAAGTTCCGATACTTCAAAAAACTTTGACGAATAAGCGAAAAGCCATTTTGCGATTTCCTTCAAGACGTCAAGTTTCCGAATCTCAGTGACATCATGAATGTCTTTCACCAATAAATTGTCAAGGTAAGAGGAAAACCATTTGCGGCGCATGCGCCCATCCATCTCCATTGCTTCTGGATAACCGCTCGCCGTAGCAATGGATATTATTTTCCTTTTGTCCAATGCGCACATGTCACCAGGAAAATCTCTGCAAAACGCCCGTTTCAGAAAATCGCCGGAACCGTTATTCACTTCTCCAAGCGTCAATGTCCGCAAGCGGATTCGCCCAATTCTCCCCGCCAACGAATCGCTGACCGCTTTCACGAAATGCAGATTGGAACTCCCCGTCAAAAGA
>JAFVZE010000100.1 GCA_017508315.1 Kiritimatiellia bacterium
CGTATTCAGGAAGGATGCGACCTGGGCCAACGACTTCCGTATCGCCGGTCACGGATATCACGATTTTTCGGAAAATTCAAGCTTGGGTGCATTGGAATTCAAGGCAAATGCCGTTCTTTCGGGCAACGTCGAACTCGTTGAGGAGGCTTCGGTCAACGTGTCCGCGGGGTTTACGGCACGATCGCCGGAACGGTTTCCGGCGACAGGCTGAGGCTCTACCGTTCGCAGGGCGTCCTCAGGCTGAGCGGACAGAATTCCTATACCGGCGGCACCGAGGTGGCGTGGTCCACGCTCGCCGTATCTGCGGCGACGGGGCTTGGTACGGGCGAGGTTCTGCTGGACGGCGGCAGCGTGGAGTTCGACAATGCTGCGACGATTACGCTCGCCAACGATTGGCGCGGAATCGGTACCGTTCGTCTCGGTTCTTCGGAGGTTCGTTTTACCGGAAAAATCGACAAGCGCTCCGACATCGCTCTTGACTGTCCTTGCGATGTCACGTTTACTGAAATTCCGCCGTTCGGACGGCTGATCAACTCTTCGCCCCGCGCCAGCACCCTGACGCTTGCGGCTGGCGATCATCAGCTGGATGCCGATGCGGTGAAAGGCGTTTTCAATCTTGTGCTCGAAAACGGCGCGCGGCTCGATCTCGGCGGAAAAACTCTCGTCGTGCGCCGCTTCACCGGCGAGCGTTCATCCGTGAACGGCGTCATTTCTGAAACCAATCCAAGAAAGGGATGTTTCCTTGTTGTTCGCTAATTTAATCATTTTCGCCGCTCTCGGCGCGAATCCTCTGCAGGATGCCGGCGTAGAATCTCCGTACGATTTCCGCAAGCGTCTGGAGACGGTCCACGAGCCGGGCCGCCGGGATCCGCAAGCCGTGCCGTCACCGGACGAGTTTGTGTTTTCTGATGATGCCGTCGTCGCTCTCCCCGGGGATGCGGACGAGGTGCTGACGACCGCGGCGGAGGATTTCGTCGACTATCTCAAAGTATCCATGTCGGTGAAGGCGGCCGTCGGCCGCGGCCGCGCCGAGGCGGCGCTTTCGGTCGCGACGGACAAAAGCATGCCGGAGCGCTCCTGCCGGATCGACGCCGGAGAGAGGGTGCGGATAACCGCGGCGGATTCGCGTGCGGCGGCGCAGGCGCTCTATCATCTTGAAGACATGATGAATCTGCGCTGCGCACCGTTTCTGAAGAAGGGGTCCAGAACGCGCCGAGCGCTTTTTTCCCCGCGCATGACCCATTCCGGATGGGGACTGGACGTTTTTCCGGACGCGCATCTCGCGCAGATCGCCCATGCGGGAATGGATGCGATCGTGATTTTCATCACCGGTGTGGACAGGACGCGCGGAGTTCCGAGACAGAACGTCGCCGACATCATCCGCCGCGCGAAGCGGCGCGGGCTGGACACGTATCTCTACTGCAAGTTTCCGCCGAGCGAACATCCCGACACGCCGGAGGCGAAAAAAAGTTTCGACGAGACCTACGGCCGCGTTGCCGCGGCGTATCCGGAGGCGAAAGGTTTCGTGTTCGTCGGGGAGAGCTGCCAGTTTCCCACCAAAGACGAGCGCGCCCATATCGTGCCGTGGAAAAAGAACAGGAACGATATGCGCCGCACGTCGGGGTGGTGGCCGTGCAGGGATTGGCCAGACTGGCTCAAGGCGGTGCGCTCGGCCGTGGATTCGCGCGGCGGGAAGCAGGAAATCGTTTTCTGGACGTACAACTGGGGCCGGTGCCCCGTCGGACCCCGTCTAGATCTGATCGGCGCTCTGCCCGCGGACATCACGCTGATGGCGACGTTCGAAATGTTCGAGCCGCAGGTCAAGCGCAACGGCCTCAGAGCGCCCAGCGCCGATTATTCGCTCTCCTTCGAAGGTCCCGGGCGGTATTTTTCAAGCGAGGCCGAGGCGGCCTGCAGGCGCGGGATCAGACTGTATTCGATGTCCAACACCGGAGGTCTTACGTGGGATTACGGGACGATTCCGTATCAGCCGTGTCCGTACCAGTGGAAGCGCCGCTACGACAACATCGTAAAAGCCGGGCGCGACTGGAAACTTTCCGGGCTCATGGAATGCCATCACTACGGCTGGCATCCTTCGTTCATAAGCGAACTTGAAAAGGAGGCGTTCACCGAGGGCGGCATACCGTTTGATCGGCATATCCGCATGATCGCCGAGCGCGACTACGGCAGAGAGAATGTCGGGCGCGTTCTCGAGGCGTGGAAACTCTGGAGCGACGCGGCGCGGGATTTCGTCGCAAGCAACGTCAATCAGTACGGTCCTTTCAGAATCGGTCCGGCGTATCCGTACAATTACGGCGGCAGATACATAAGGAACACGGAGTTCCCCATCTCTAAAAACGCCACCAACAAGAACATCACCCGCTACAATTATCTGGACAGGGACAGCTACAGTCCCGAAGGGGGAGAGGTCGGACCGCTCGATTGCGCTTCGCTCAAGAAAGAGCTCGAACTTCTCGAGGAGATGCGGACGTCTCTCGGCACGGGCGCCGGGATTTTCGAGGAGATAGCCGCCGGAGCCGGCGGACGGCGCAGAGCCGTCGCGAAAAGGATGGCGAGGCTCGGGCGGTTTATGCAGCGTACGGTAATAACCGCGATCAACGTGAAAAACGGCGCCGTCGCGCACCGCGCCGGAGACAGGGAAAAGGTGTTCGAATGGGCTCGCCGGGAATATGCCAACGCCAAAGCGGCTCTGCCGCTCGTCGAGGCGGACTCGCGTCTCGGATGGGAGCCTACCATGGAGTATGCCGGCGGACCCGAACAGATCCGGTGGAAGCTGAAGCGGATGGTCGAGACGTACTCCGACGCCGTGACCGGCGGCTGCGACCGCATCACCATGCGCGATCCCGGCGGCAGGTACGACTACAGTTTCGACCGCGGAAGCTGTCTCTACCGCTGCGGCGAGACGGCGCGATTGAAGGTATGCGCATTGGAGAAAGACGGATCGAAAAGCGTCTCCGGCAAGGTTTCGGTCGTTGTCGACGACTGGGACAGGCGGGTGTTTTACAAGCGTACGGTCGACCTTGCCGCGGAGAATCCTTTCGAGGTCGGTGCCGCGCTCGATGTTCCGGGGTTTCTCCGTTTCCGCTTCATGCGCGAGGGAGCGGCCAGGGACGGTTTGTGGAGCGTCGGCTACGAGCCTGAGAAAATCCGCACGGCGGTCGGGGAGCCGGAGGATTTCGACCGGTTCTGGAAAGACGCCGTAGATGCGCTGGAACGTTCGGTGCCGCTTGATCCGGTCGTAACGCCCATGCCTGAGCGTTCCGGTCCCGGCTGGGATTTCTACCGCGTTAGCTTTGCCTCGTACGGCAGGCGGGTGCACGGTTTCATGTCGGTGCCGAAAGACAGGACCAAATGGCCCTGCCGCGTGCGTGTGGAGCTGCCCAGCGCCGGCAGGGGAATGTATGCGGTGAACTGCAAGCGTTCGGATGACGAGGTGCACATGATGATCACGATTTATCCCTTCGCGCCGCCGGTGGAGGAGAAAGCGCTGTTCGCCGCCCACGACCGCATGGTCGGAGAGATCCGCCGCAAATACGGCTGCGCCGGCTACAGCGGCGGCGGTATCGGAGTCTCGCGCGAGGAGTATTTCTATTATCCGGTCATTCTTGGCGCGAACCGCGCGGTGAACTGGCTTGCAAAACAACCGTTCGCCGACCGGAAGCGTTTTACATACACGGGCGGAAGCCAAGGTGGAGGATTGGGGCTTGGTCTCTGCGCTCTCAATCCGATCTTCGCGAAGGTCGTTCTGCACGTGCCCGCCTATTGCGACGCATATTCCTATACCGGCAGGCGTTCAGGAGCGTTCACGTTGGTCAATCGGATGGGTCGCGGCGAACAGGAGAAGGCGAAAGCGCGTTTGAGTTATTTCGACGGCGCTTATTTCGCACGGCGGATAAAATGCCCGACGCGCGTGTCGGTCGCTTTTTTGGACAGGGACTGTCCGCCTGCGACGGTTTACGCCGCCTATAACAACCTTGCCGCCGAAGATGTGCGGATCTCTCACATGATAGGCTTTCCGCACGGCATACGCGCGGACGTGCTCC
>JAFVZE010000101.1 GCA_017508315.1 Kiritimatiellia bacterium
CCGCCGCCGCCGAGGGTATCGCCGCGGCGATGAAGGGCAAGGGCGAAGTGCGTTCACTTCAGGAGTATCACGCGAACGTGTCCTGAAATAGCGTTTGACAGGCGCATAGCCAAAAGGCAAAGAACGCTATAGATCTTTTGCCTTTTGGCGAAGATAGTCAGACATTTTCTTGCCGCGATGAGTGAGTGCATCTGGGTATAGCTTCATTATCTCGGCCAGCAATCTTTCAGCCCCATCCTTGTCTCCCTTGCGTTCCAGAAGGCGAACAAGATAGAACCGGGCATATGCGCCCACCTGCACACCATTACCATACAGACAATCTCCATATTTCTCAATGGCAAGGCGGAACCATTTTCCGTCATCTGCTCCCCGTGCACGTTGCCCGGCATACATGACCGCACACCCGGTTCGGTTCGCTTTTGAAAACTTCGTGATGAGCCTCTGCAAATTCTCGTTATCCACATCTTTGCTTTTGGCATAAGCGCGATATGCCATCTCGATCTCACGCAGACCGTCAGTCCCATAAAGAGTCCGGTCTTTCTGCATGCGTTCTTTAATCCTTGCACACATCTTCATCCTGATATCCGTGCCGGCATTGTCGACGGCATTAGTTCGAAGGACGGCATCCGCCGATAGTCCACGAAGACAAATACCAGCAACGGCAATTACCATGGCGACAGATTTCAACCTGCCCATATAAACCTCCTTAATGTTGTAAAACGGCTTAATTGCCAATTAAGCGAAAAGAGAGTATCAAATCACAAACTTGTATGTCAATGGCTTTCATCGTCTTGTCGTGTAGATTTCAAAACCGGAAAATTTGTAGCGAGCAGAATTTGCAAGGCCCCAAAAACCTCTGATCCTTTCCGGCTCAACTACACATACTCATAAATACCCAAAGTATCAGCGCAGTGTAACCGGGCCGAAGAGACCGCTTTCGTTGTTCTCGCGGTCAAAGCGGGCATGGCGCATCTCATAGCCCCAACTCGGCGGATATTTCTTTGAGATGCGCTCGCGCACCGCAGGAGAAAGCGCGTTGCAGAGCATATTGGCGACCGTCACCTCGATCGTATTTCGCCCTTTGACGGTCCTGACGCGCCAGCGGTAGGGACCGAAGAATTTTGCTCCCAGATCCTCGCCGTTAAACTTGACCGAACAGCACCAGCCGACTTTGCCGAGATCAAGATAGCGCTCAGCGCTTTCGCCGCAGTTAAACTCCGTGCGGTAGACCGCTCGCCCGCTGAAATCGTCTCCCAGAACAGAACGCCAGTCTCCGAGAGCGACGGCAAACATCTTGGCATCGGCGAGCTTTTCGATCACAAAATCATCTTCCCCCGCGTAATGCCGGCGTTCTGCCTGCAATGTCCAGCCATCCGCAACGGTGTACGGTGGAATAAAATCGTCGTCTTCGCGGAATTCGCGCCGCGCCGGTTCGTCGGCGGCGACATCACCCACGATGAACATCGCGCTGCCGTAACCGGGAATCGTCCATTTGAATTTCCCGCTCTTCGCTTCGACGGCGACAAAACGTCCGCTCTCGGCGTCGGCATGGACGACATTCCCCTTTTCCGCAAAAGAAATCTCCGCGCCCTGAACCTGCCACGGCGTTTCGTTGACGATAAAGTAGAGGCTCTGAGCGCCGTTCACACGCTTGGCGACCCGAAGCCGGTATGCGAAATGATGGTTTATGCCGCATACGCGCGGCGCTTCGCCGAGCACATCGGGCGAAAGCACCTTGCCGCCCTCGCGCTTAAAGAGTTCCACTTTCTCACGCGCCTTGTCACCCATCCATTTCGCCGTAGGCAGAACGAGCGTGGAATACGCCATCTTGCCGACAACGAGTTTTCCGCCGCGCACTTCGGCTTTCGCGAGCGCCGCATCTTCGGCGAAATCGTATTCACAGTTCAGCCGGTCGAGCGACTTGGCGACGGCATAGTGCATATTGCCGGCGACCGCAGCCTCCGCGCCGCCGAGCATGAACGCGCAGTCATCGTAGTAGACCACGATATCGGCAACCGGTCGGCCCGAAGCCATGAGCGACGAGGTTCGCGCGATATAGCGGAAGTAAGGCCCCATAAAATCCCACCAGGGCGTCACCGGTCCGGAGTGCGGCTCAAAGAGAAGCATCCACTGCCCGGCGTTGGAGAGCGCATAATATCCGAACACGAAGAGGTTGATGCCGCGCACCATCTGATAGTCGGCGAGCCACTTCATGACGCCGGGCTCGAGACTGTCGCCGTAGATGCCCAGCGACTCCGAGAGCGCCAGACGCTCTCCCTTCTGGTTGGCGACCGACGAAGCGTATCTCGGAAACGGCGGCTGCGCGCCGGGATTGGTGTAGGTCGTCGGATAAAGCTGCCGCCAGATGACGTCCACGCCGGGAACGTCGAGCGCGCGCAGACAGCGCATCACGCCGCACTGCCCGTAATTGACGCTTAGCTCAGGCGCGTCTTCGCCGTTCATGTGACCGCTCGACTTGATGCCGTTCCTGCCGCACCAGTCGGCGATCTTGCCGTGGAAGCGTTCGACATAGAGGCTGCCGAGAACCTCATTGTAGTCGAGCCAGACGCGCGAAAGTTCCGCGTCGTATCCGCCGCGTTCGGCAAGCAGCCGGTCGGCGTACGCCATGATGTCGTAGCCCTTGCGTCTCTTGAACTCGGCGGTAAAATCGCTGGACCATCCGAGCGACGGACCGAACGCGCCGTAAGGAATCGCCGGCTCGTCCATGAACGCGAACCTGATCGTCCTGCCGAAGTGCCTGCCGATGTATTTTTTGTACATCTCGTGCGTGAGATCGATGAAGCGCTCCGTCGCGCCCGGTTCTATGACCGAAGGCAGACTGTCGCGACCGGTGCCGTAAGGCTTCAGCCAGACGCCGCAGGGACCTTCGTCCGTGGCTTTCCTACGCCCGTAGAAGCGTTGCCGGAAACGCCCGTCAGCGTCGGACGCGGCCACGAGCCCGCACGCGCCTCCCGACGGCCAGCCGCCTTCGTCGTAGAGCCACGAGCTCATGCCGAGCGCGGTCATGTGATCGACGACATTGGAAACGACTTCGAAATACTCAGGCATCAGATAATCCGGCTCCATGTCTGTCCGGAAACGCCCGGGACGGAAATCCTTCGGAAACGGATGGATGCAGACGCTGCGCACGTCGTGGGCGGCCATGTCGTCAAGCTGCGCCTTGAGTTTTTCGGCGTCGAGCTTTGCGTTCCACATCCAGAAGTATCCCGGCGAGAACATGCTCTCGGGCTCGGCGAAGCTCTTGCGGTCGAATCCGTCCGCGGACGCCACGCAACACGCCGCCCCCGCAACCGACAACAACAGAAATTTCTTCATCGCACACATTCCCCTTTTATATCACCAGCAGCCCGTCAGGACAGAGATTGGAGCGTCCCTTTTCCTCTTCGCGGTCGCGATCGGCTTTTTCCTTGAGTGAATCCTTCATTTCCTCGTACGTCCGGTAAAGGGCGTCGACCGGCTGTTTATCCGTCGCCTTTTGCACATCGCCGGCATCAACGGGCCGTATCTCGAAAACCTTCGTCCGCGCAGCCCCGACGCCGGCGAAAACCCCCGCCTCCAATTCCTTTTCAGTCCAGAGATATCCGCCGCCGCTCTTCGTCCACAGAGTCTCTCTGTCGGCGAGAATCGTGTACTTCCCTTTCGCAAGGCCCTTGGTCTTAAGCCTGAAGAACGCCGCGCCCTCCTCCCAGAAGTTTACGACCGCGACGATTCTGCCGCCGCGCAGATCGTAGGTCGCCGACTGCAGCGGCGAGATGTTCCGCTCCTTGCGCAGATATGCGCTCACCTGCGTGCAGTCGGCGGCGTATTCCTTGACCGTTTCAAGCGCGCTCGCCTCGTCACGGCGAACACCGTCAAGAACATAGTCCTCGTAATAACCGGCTCTCGTCGTCGCTCTGGCAAAGCCGTGCCACCAGCGCATATCAAGTCCGCGCGGGAAGAAGTAAACGAGCGAACCTTCCCAGCCGTTGAAGAAATAGCTGTCCATGCAGAGTTCCACCCACTCCGGGGTCGCCACCAGATTAACTCCCTGCATTCCGCTCGGAAACGAGATGAGCTTAGGTCGCTCTCCATATTTACCGCGGACGTGGTCTTTCACGACTTTGGCGGAAACCCACTCCGCGACTCCTCTGCGCTTCTCGCGGAAATACGGCTTATCGGCGCGCCAGCAGACATACGGTCCCCATGCGTTGAGCCATTCGAGCGAGCCGACATATTCGTCGGCGGCGACTTCGTGAGAGAGCGGATCTTCCAGAAGATCGCCCGACACCTCCGTCCACACCAGTTCCGGACAGAATCCCTTCGACTTCTCCCCCTGCACTTGACGCACTGTTTTATCGAGCGTTTTGACGAGCCGTCCGTGCTGCCATGCGCGGAATTTAAGCGCCTTCTCGAAAAACCGTCCGCCGGTCCTCACGCACGCCGGCCAGTCCTTCGCCGCATCGGCGGGATCGACCGAAGCGAACTCTGCAAACTCCGACAAACACCCCTTGCAGAAACATCCCTTGCCGAAAAACTGATTCGGCTCCCAGTTGACCATGTAGCACTCGCGGTTGGCATAGCTCGCTTTAAGGCCGGGAATGACATAATCCTTGAAATATGACATTTCATGATACACGGTGCGCGGACACGACGCGCTCTTGTGCGCGACAAGCTTCCCGTCCTTGTCAAGCGTTATGAAACGCTGATCCTCGGGGCACTTGTTCCAGGTCGGAGGGTGCGTCCCCACGGCAAAGCCGTTGGCGATGTAATACGACCCTCCCGAATCCCATTTGAGCGGACCGACCTTGGCTTCGCAGATTTCACTGAAGCGTCCCACGCCGTTGATTCCGCGCATGCCGGCATCGTACATCATTTTCATATATGACGCCAGATTCCCGTCCGTTGAACAGTCCGCCTCAGGCGAAAGAAGATTGACACCGTTGAAATAACGCTTGGGAACCGCTTTCGCCACTGCGGGCGGAACGACAATAAACTCAATCTTGAGCGGTTTTGAACACGGCTTGCCGTCGTACCAGGCGGTCACCGTACCCTCGCCCGGCCTCGCCGGCGCATCCTTCGCGGCGGCTATGTGAAAGAAAGGCGCATACCAGGCTCTCCAGGCAGCCGGCGGCATCAATTCACCGGGAATATTGTTCAAATCACTTAAAAGCTCGACCCCTTGCGGCGTTTCGAACCGCAGCGAAAGTTTTGACCTTTCGAGTTTCAGCTTCGGATCGTTCAATTTCCAAACGAATTTAATAAGCTGATCCGCTCCGGGCGAAAGCGCAAAGGTGTTTCCGAAATAATTGAGCGCGTCAAGCCGCACCGCAAGCGCATATTTTTTCGGATCCAGTGCATCATCGCGCGAGAACGGAACGGGAGAGCAGTCTTTGATTTCAAGTTCGCCCAGCCCGTCGTCGTTGTCGAGTATAAGTTCAAGATAATCGCTGGAAGATCGCAATCCGGCATCCGGAAGATAGTAATCGGCCCACTGATTTCCCGTCTCGAAAATGGCCGTGCGCCAATCAAGCTGATTGACGATGCGCGAGCCGTCCTTCCGCGTCGACAGACCGCGCACGGTAAGCCACACCTTGCCAGCTCCGCTCGCATGCTTCAAATTGCGGTAGCGGTAGCGCAATCGTAGCCCTTTCGCGCCGCCCTTGGCGGTCTTGCGCATTTTCGCCCAATCGATTCCGAGTGCGACCGGACATTTGGGATCCGAATCCTTGAGCCGCTTCGCGCCGCCCGTAATGCCGCCTTCGGGAATCGGGAAACGCTCCGCCGAAAGTTTTTCAAGATCAAACGTATTGCCGCCGCGATCGAACATCGCTTCGGGAAGATTCCTGCCGGTCTGCTCTTCGCACCCGGAACACGCCATCATCACGCCTGCCGCGAATGCGATAACAACATTTTTCATTTTCATTGCCTTAATCCCTTTCTTTCCCTGTCACTTGACGAACACTTCAAGCCCCGTCACCTTGCGATAATATTGATACGCTCCGATATCGGCTTTGTCGCCGTTGAGCCGCGGATAACCTTCGCCGCGGATGTCGGTCGCGTCCGCCATCCAGTCCTGCACGAGGCCATTTCCGGCTGCTGCCGACAGACGCGAGGGCTGATACGGCCATTTTTCATCGCCTTTGAAAGTAATGGCGACATTCTCACGGCAGTCCTCCATAACGCGCGGCATAGCTCTTCTCGTGCCCGTTCCGAAAATGCAGTTGCGCGCGACCACGTTGGTGTCTCCGCTCCAGTCGGGATAATATTCGACGGCGGCACTTCCGTCGCGGTTGCGGTTGCCGGAAAAGATGGTGTTCACGAGTTCGCATGAATTGCCGCTGTCCATGCCGAGCCCCGTACATGTGAATTTGGCGCAATTGTTTATAAACTGGCAATTGACGAAAGAAGCATGAACTCCGGAAGGCCAGAAAAGGCCCGTCACTTTATTGTCGTAGAAAATCGTATTGGTCGCGGCAATGCCGCTTGAACCGGCATTGACTACCGCCGAGATGAGTATCGGAGAGTAGTCGCTCAGGTTCGCGCTTTTGAAAACGCCGGACGTATGAACGTTCGCTCCTTCCCGGATTACGGCGTAACCGTCAAAGTCGTATCCGTGCACTTTGCAGTCGACGAGATATCCCGGCCAGTCCAAAATCGCCCCCTGGATATCGCAGCCGATGAATCCCTCGGTATTGCGGAAGAGGATGCCGCTTTTCGACGCATTGTTTTTAAATGAAGATTTGTCCGCACTCCCGCCGTACATCGCGCCGCCGACGGACGCGTAATTGTCTTTAATCTCGCAAGAGCTGAATACACTGTTGTAACCGGCCCCGCCCCATGTTTCCGCCGTCCTGGCAGTATTTACGGCGGCATTGCCCGCGACCAGCACATTCGTGACGAACGAAGCGTATGCGGCCGCTCCCAAACCCTCTTTCGTAAACCCGGCGATGTTTTCCACCCTGTTGAAAACGAGATTTCCGCAGGAAATTCTGCTTGCGTAAACGCCGCCGCCGAGACAGTGCGCGAGATTGTTGGACACCGTGCATCCGACAAGCGTGGAATCCGAAGCGCCGCCGCCGGCGTACACGGTCGAATTCCCGATGATAGTGCAGTTGGTGACAAACGAACAGGACAAGACTCCGCCGCCGCGCATATGCCTTTTCTGAGTGTTGGAAGAGGTGTTGTTGGTGACGGAATTTCCGATCACGGCGCACCCGCGTAGACGCCCGTAGAAAACGCCTCCCCCGCCGCATACGTCCCATTGAGATTCGTGAACTCCGGCGCAGACGTTGTTGGAGATGACGCAACCGACAAGCTCGTTCTGATATGCGGCGACCCCGCCGCCGCCTTCACCGGCGCTATTACAGGCGACAAGCGTTCCGTCCATCACCGAAGAACCCGACGACGTGGACAGATAAGCCCCGCCACCGCACTTGACGGCGCGGTTGGAAACGATGCTGCCGCCGTGAACCGACTGTCCGCCGTTGATGAACACGCCGCCGCCGTGCAGATTTGCACGGTTGCCGAAAACCTTAACCCCGTAAAGGTTGGCGTTCATCGCGCCGCCGCCGCTTTTAACGGCTTCATTGCCGCAGATGACGCCGCCGTAGACACCGGAATCCGGAAATGTCGTCATCATGGTCTGGGCTATTGCGCCGCCGTAATTGCTACGGTTCCCTGTAAACCGGCAATCACGCGCATAGGTGATGAAATAAGCGCCGCCGCCGTCGCCGGCCGGCGCACTGCAGCAGGTGACGACCACATTGGTGAGAGTCGTGGCTTTCTGATACCGCGCCAGAACACCTGCTCCATTCTCCGTGGCATGATAGCCGTTGGAAACGGTAAGACTTTCGATCGTCCCGGCATTGCAGAAGAAGATGCGGTTGCTGCCGTTGCCGTAGATGACGGTGTCGCGGGGGTTTGCCGTTGCGCCCTTCAAGGTGAGATGTGAAACGCACAGATGAGACTTGGACGCCTCGAACGCCGAGCCGGTATCGGCTTCCATCGCGTAGGCGCTCACGTCATAGGAGCCTTTGGCGAGAATGACCGTGTGCCCGGAATCGCGCTCGCGGTTGAGCCGGTCGAGATTGCTCACCAGTTCGGCGACGGTGCCGACCGTGACCGTTTCCGCGCAGACGCTTCCCGCCAGCAGCGAAGCGAACGCGACGGCGACGTTCCTGAAAACCCGCGGAAGTTCAACTTTGTTCATAGGCGATCCTCTCGATTTGGTTTTTTCACTTCGCCTACCATTATACTTGCCTCCCGCCGGACAAGGCAATTGAAAAATCGATTGTCTATACAACTTTCACCGTTGACCGGATGCGGGGCGTTTGCTATTCTTTCCTCCGGCATGAACAAATATATGGAAATAGAAAACGCGCTGAGGCGCGAATTTTCCTCCGGCAAATTCATAAGCGGCAGGTTCCCGAGCGAACACATGCTCATGAAGCGTTTCGGCGTCGCCCGCGGCACCGTCCGCCAGGCGCTCGCGCGGCTCGAAGCCGACGGCCTGATCGCCCGCCGCCGCGGTTCCGGCACCGCTGCGCAGCAGCGGACCAACCCCGCGACCGGCAGACTCGGACTGCTCATCCCGGATATGGCGGCCAACATGTTCTTCCGGCTGATCACATCCGAACTTGTCCGCTGCGGACAGGAAGGAGGCTACGTCATTCTGCTCGGCGAATGCGCCGCGGAGGACAGCATCGCCTCCCGCCGCCGCAATCTGCTCAGGTTCATCAACCAGTTCATCAGCCAGCACGTCGAAGGGGTGATATTCCGTCCGTTCATCGACGAACGCCTGCATGCTGCCAACCAGACCGCGGCCAACCGGCTGCGCAAGGCGGGGATCCCGCTGGTGCTCATCGACTCCGACCTGTCGCACAGCCCTTCACGCTCGAATTTCGATCTTGTGGGCATCAACCACGTGAACGCGGGACGCTCGGCCGCCGAAGCGCTCATGGCGGCGGGCTGCCGCAACATCCATTTCCTGGTGCCGCAGTCGTGCACCGTCACGAGAGACCGCGTTTTCGGCGCGTCCGGATCGATAATCGCCGCCGGAATGGAGTGGGACAATTCCCATGTGCTGCGCTTCGCGCCCGACGACACCGGAAGCCTGAAGCGCCTATTCGGAAGAAAACGCCGTCCCGACGGCATAATCTGCGGCGCCGACTGCGAGGCGGCCGCGCTCGTCAGGACCCTTTCGCAGATGAAAATCGCGATCCCGCGCGATGTGGCCCTGATCGGCTGCGACGACACTCCGGAATCGAGCGCGTCCGCACCGACGGTGACCACCCTGCATCAGCCGATCCCGCTCATCGCCCAGACCGCGCTCCGGATCATGCGCGAGCGCATCCGCGATCCGCTGCTCCCGGCAAGGGTCGTACTTCTCGACGCGCCGATCGTGCGCAGAGATTCTCTGTAAATCAAAGGTCGCGCATCTTTCACCGGACAAGACGTCGGCTAAGGCCGCGCCTGCACGAGCCGGAGCGCGCCGGTCGGGCAGCCGTCGAGACAAAGACGGCAGGTTCGGCAGAAATCCGTGACCGCCGCGTCGCGGAACCCAATATCCACATCAGCCCAAGAAAAACGTCAGCAGCCCGACAATGACGCAGTACGGGCCGAACAGCCAGAACCACCTGCCCTTGAGCATCTTCACCAGCAACTTCAGCGAAAAATACCCGACAACCGCGGAAAGCGCACATCCGTAAACGACAAGAGGCCACGCGACCTCCGCCGCCGGGGTCGCGTCGCCGAACGACCGCAGCACCTCCAGCACCGCC
>JAFVZE010000102.1 GCA_017508315.1 Kiritimatiellia bacterium
AGGACTCGATGGCGCGGCCAATCTGAAGATTGCCGCGCCATCTGGAGGACGCGCAAATCGCCCATATCAAAATGTGCGTACCGTTGCCCGAACCGAAGACGTCACATTGACAAGGCACGGCTTAAGCATCAACAGAAAAATCCAACGCCGGTATCACTGTACAACAGTTGCACATTCGAGTAACCGATTACGCGGTTGGCGTGACGGATAGAAAATGGGTGAACAAAATGGTATAATATCGGGCAAATGTATCTCAAACAGTTAGATGTAACAGGATTCAAGAGTTTTGCGGACCGCACCCGGCTTACGTTCGATCCGGGGCTTATCGCCATCGTCGGTCCCAACGGCTGCGGAAAATCCAATGTCTCCGACGCGATCCGCTGGGTGCTCGGAGAACAGCGTCCGACGGCGCTTCGGTGCTCTAAACTGGTGGATGTCGTCTTCAACGGCACCGACACCCGCAAACCGCTGGGACTCGCGGAGGTTTCAATCACCTTTGCGGAATGCGAAAAGGAGCTCGGAACCGATTACAACGAGGTCACCATAACACGCCGGGTCTACCGGGACGGCACCGGTGAATACTTTCTCAACAAGCAGCCCTGCCGTTTGCGCGACATTCAGCACCTTTTCATGGGCACCGGCATCGGCACTTCGTCGTATTCGGTCATGGCCCAGGGGCAGATCGACGCGATTCTCTCGTCCAAGCCGGAAGACCGGCGCGCGGTCTTCGAGGAGGCGGCCGGAATCACCAAGTTCAAGGCCGACCGCAAAGAGGCGCTCCGGAAGATCGAGCAGACCGAACAGAACCTTCTGCGCGAGGCCGATGTTCTGCGGGAAATGAAGCGCCAGATCGGTTCGCTGCAGCGTCAGGTCGGCAAGGCGCAGAAGTACAAGGAACTGCGCGACGAGCTTAAGGGGCTTGATATCTACGTCTCGAAGCAGAAGATTCACGATTTCGACCGCATACTCGAGGAAAACGCGCAGAACCGCATGGAAATCGACAAGGCGGTCGCCGAAGCGCAGGAGATAGTCGCCGCCGCCGAAGCGCAGGCCCAGCGCCTGCATCAGGAGATTTACGATCTTGAAGAGCGCCTGCAGACGCTCGCTTCGCAGCAGGCCGCCGCCGACGGCGAATACCGCCGCGCCAACGAGGTCATCGGCGTCAACGCCCAGCGCATCGAGGAATACCGCTCGTTCGCCGCGCGCGACGCGCAGGAGATCGCCGTCACCAGGCGCTCGCTGGAAGAAGTGAACATGCAGGCCGAATCGCTCGGACAGAAGACCCGGCTGCTGTCGGATTCGCTCGCCGCCGCGCGCGAGACGCTTGCCGGAGCGGAGGAGGATTTCGCCGCCGGACAGCGCCGCATCGACGAGTTGCGCGTCACCGTGCAGAGCGCCCGTTCGGAATCGGTCCAGTGCGACCGCAAGGCGAACGAACTGCGCGAAGAATTGCTGAAGCTGCGCATCCGCCACGAACAGGCGGTCATCGACGAGGAGGAGAGCGTCGCCGCGCCGATCGCCGACGTCGGCGAGGGCGGCAGGCGTCTTCTCGACTGCATCAGAGTGGACGAGTCCCGCCGCGCCGCCGCCGAAGAGGCGCTGGGCGGGCTGTATGTCGCTCCCGGGGCTCCGGCGATCAAGGCCGGCTTTTCGATCCGTGGCGGAGCGATGGAACTTCGCGTTCCCAAGAGCTCGTTCGAGGCCGGAACCGAAAACGCCGATCTGGTCGCCCGGCTCGAGACGCTTTCGAATGAGGTGGAGGAGGCCTGCTCCCGCCGCGATTCGCTGATGGCGGTGATCGCCTCCGGCACCGAGGAACTGCAGGATCTCGAAGCTTCCAGCATGGAGGCGAGCCGCAAGCTCACAGAGCGCCGCATCGCCGCGAGCCAGCTTGAACAGGAGCTTTCCTTCGTCGGGATGCAGGAGAGCGAGTCCCGCCGCCGGCGCGAAGAACTGGAAGCGGCCATCGCTTCGCGCGAAGCCGGCATCCGCGGCTACGAGGATTCGATCGAAAAGCTGACGGAGGAGTCGGGGGATCTGCTTGCGCAGCTCGACGAACTCAAGGGGCGGGCCGCGCAGTTTGAGTCGCGCATGGCGGAGGAACGCAACCGTCGCTCGGAAATGATGGAGCGCATCGCCGCGGCCGACGCATCGGTCGCCGAAAAGCGCGTGGGGCTTGATCAGGCCCGCGATTTCCGGAGCAAACTCGAGGTCCAGTCTGCCGAGACCACGATGCGCCGGCAGAACGTCTACGAACATCTGCAGGACGAATACGGTCTCTTCGCCGATGCGGCGATGCGCGAGAGCGATCCGGAATGGAAAGACGGCGTGGTGCCTCCGCTTGAGGAGCTTGAAGGCACGGTCGGGAGACTGCAGGCGGAAATCGCCGCTCTGGGTCCGGTCAACATGGTCGCGATCGACGAATTCCGCGAGCTCGAAGAGCGTTACGCCAGAGAAAAGGCGCAGGAGGAGGACCTGCTGGCGGCCAAGACCCAGATTCTCGAACTCATCGGAAATCTCAACAACACCTCCGGCGAAATGTTCCGCGCCACGTTCGAGCAGGCCAACAAGAACTTCCAGACGATGTTCACCAAACTCTTCGGCGGCGGCGAGGCGCGGCTGGTGCTTCTGGAGAACGAGGAAGATCCGCTTGAGTGCGGCATCGACATCATCGCGCGTCCTCCGGGCAAGCGTCCGCAGTCGGTGACGCTCTTGTCCGGCGGCGAGCGCACGATGACGGCGGTGGCGCTTCTGTTCTCGATCTTCATGATCAAGCCCGCGCCTTTCTGCATGCTCGACGAACTCGATGCCGCGCTCGACGACGCCAACATCGGACGTTTCGTCGAACAGCTCAAGGAGTTTCTCGAGCAGTCGCAGTTCCTCATCATCACCCACAACCAGCACACTATCGCCGGTTCCGACATCGTCTACGGCGTCTCGCAGCAGGAAAAGGGCATCAGCCGGGTGATTTCGATGAAACTTTCCGATCTCGGCGTCAAGGCGAAGAAATAATCAGACATTATGAACCATATCGTCAAAAGAACCGTTTCCGCGTTGTCGACGGCCGCGCTGGCGGTCGCGCTTATGCTGTATTTGCCGTTCTCGGTCGTCCTGCCCGCGATGATCGTTCTGGTATCGCTCGTCCATCTTGAATTCTCGCAGATGGTCTCGCGCAAATACGAAATCATGACCTGGCTCGGAGTCGCGACCGGCGCGGCATGGCTCGTTTGCGCGTTCTACGGCGGCGCCGTGCAGAAAGCCGCCGCCGCCGTCATGTTCGCGGCGTTTCTGGCGATATGGGCGAAGACGCTTTTCGGCAGGGCGGCGCGGCCGCTTTCCGCGCTCGGCACCACGCTTCTTGGGCTTTTCTACATCCCGTTCATGCTCAACTGGTTCATCAAGATTCCCGAGACGCACGGGATGACGATGCTCCTTTACACGGTGGCGATAATAAAAATCTCCGACATGGGCGGGTTCGCTTTCGGCGTCGCGTTCGGCAGACACAAAATGTGTCCGGGAATCAGTCCCGGCAAAAGCTGGGAGGGGCTGGCCGGCAGCATCTTCGCCTCGGTCGTCATTTCCTGCGCGTTCATGCCGCTGACGCGGTTCGGCTGGGGCAAGGCGGCCGCGCTGGGCGCCGCCGCGGCGCTCGTCGGGACGTTCGGTGATCTTGTTGAAAGCAGATTCAAGCGCGAGTGCGGAGTCAAAGATTCCGCGACGTTCATGCCCGCGGGGCTCGGCGGATTCCTCGACATGTTCGATTCGCTCGTCTTCGCGCCGGCCTGTCTTTATCCTTTCCTCTGATTTCCGTTTTCGGGGTTCGGGATTTTGTCTCCGGCGAAAAAAATCGGGCACCGCGGCATCAGACGGCTTCTGCTCGTCACGCCGCCGTTGCTGCAGACGAATTCCCCGTATCCGGCGACGATGCATCTGACCGGTTTTCTGCGCTCTCAGGGGGTCGCGGTCGAGCAGTGCGACCTTTCGATAAAAGTGGTGCGCGACGTGCTCGTCGAATACGGCGGCGACGAGGCCGAGGAGCTTCTGGAACTGCTCGGCGGCGATGCCCCGGCCGAAGCGAAGACGGAGGCGAGCGGGGTCATCGACGAACTGGCGCTCTGGATCCGCGACAACGTGGATCCGGCTTTCGGGTTTTCCCGCTACGACGAGCGTCTCGGGGCGGCGGCGCCGTTCAGCGCGGTGGAGCGCGCCGTCAACCGCCGCGGAGTGATCGACGGTCCGCTTGAAAGGCATCTTGAAGCGGCGATAGCCAGAACGCGTCCGACGGTGATCGGCGTCACCTGCCCGTTTCCCGGAACTCTTGTCGCTTCGTTCAAAATCGCCCGGTATGTGCGCAGGCGCCATCCGCGGATCAGGCTCGTGCTTGGCGGCGGCTTCGTATCCACCGAACTGCGAGAGATGGATAATCCGCGGGCGATGTCATATTTCGACGACTTCGTTTTCGACGAGGGTTATGCGGCGATGGCGGAGATCATGGGCAGAAAGAATGTCGAGGTGCCGCCTTTCGTCGCGCCCGACTACGACGGCATCGACTGGAGCGAATATTTCGACGTCGTCGAAACGGAAAATCCCATGCACCGTCTCTGGAGCGTAGGCAGATGGCGCAAGCTTGTCATGGCCAGAGGGTGTTATTGGCGCAAATGCGCGTTCTGCGACGTGCGTCTGCCGTATATCGGCCGCTTCAGAATGCCGGACGCCGCTCAGATCGCCGATGCCGCGGAAAGACTCGGCGGAGATATCCATTTTGTCGACGAGGCGATGCCGCCGGCGCTCGTGGAGAAGTTTTCGCGCGAACTCATCCGCCGGAAAATCAGATGTTCCTGGTGGGGAAATGTCCGCTTCGATTCGGGTTTCACGCCGAAGCTGGCGCGGCTGATGGCGAAAGCCGGCTGCGTGGCGGTGACCGGCGGGCTCGAATGCGCGAACGACCGGCTGCTCGAACTGATGAACAAAGGCATAACCCTCGATTCCGCGAGAAGGGCGCTGGAGGCGTTTCGCGACGCCGGGATAATGGTTCATGCCTATCTCATGTACGGTTTTCCGACCGAAACGGAAAAGGAGGCGTTCGGTGCGCTTGATTTCGTGCGCGGACTTTTCAGGGAGAATCTGGTGCAGAGCGCTTTCTGGCACCGTTTCGCGCTTACGGTGCATTCGCCGATAGCCGCAGATCCGGAGCGTTTCGGGATAAGCGCCGGCAGACCGCCCGGACGCAAGGGGGCGGTTTTCCGCCGCAACGAACTTGCGTTCGAGGAACCGGGCGCTCCGGATTGGGATGAAATCGGCAAGGCGCTGAAACTGGCGATGTACAACTTCATGGAAGGGCGGGGACTTGGCAGAAAACCGCTTTTCTGGAAAAAGGCGGTCAGGTTTCGGCATGAGCGTTGAAATACGGTGGAGAATGATGTATACTGTGTCCATTCACAAAAAGGATATGAACGGAGGTTGATATGAAAAGAGCTGTTTTGGCGCTGACGGTTTGCTGCGCGCATTTTGCTTTCGGTGGGGTTTTCACCTGGTCCGGCGGCGGAGAGGCGGGGAACTGGTTGGATTCCGGTAACTGGCAAAGTGAAGCGGGCGGATGCCCCGGAGCCGGAGATACGGCGCTTTTCAACTCCACGGTTGAGATCACAAGCGCGCTTGAAATCGCCGCAGGAACGCTCACCGTAACCAACAACGCCGGCACCGAGCTGCATTTCAAGGGCGTTATCTCCGGCGAGGGCGGAATCTTCAAGGGCGGGGGCGGTTCTCTGCATCTGCATAATACCAACACCTTCAGGGGGGGGTAGTTTCGTGCGGCGAGGGCGCTTTCGGAGAGAATACGAGCGCGACGCCTTCGAGCTGCGTATATGTTTACGCCGACGATGCGCTTGGAACAGGTCCCGCGCAGTTCGATCCGGAGAGCGTGATCGGAACGAAAAACGGACATGGCGCGCTTCTTTACGTTTCGGGGGCGCAGCAGAAAACGGTAACTCTTTCCAATCCCGTGACTCTTACAGGCAATAACGACAACAAACACGGCAATCTCACCATAACTGGCGGTTGCACGGCGCTCGTTCTCAAAGAGACGCTATCGTGCCCGGGGCGGATCACGGTCCGCTCGCAGGCCGGTTTCACCGGCACTTTCGAGAAGGGATATTCCTGCCCGGGATACAACATTTTCGAAGGCGGGGTGTTTCATTTTCTCGGCGCGGTGAACGGAGCGGTGCATCCGTACAACAGTGTCAAGATCCACCTTTATTCCCGGGACAATTCCTACGGTTACTACTGCATCGGCGGAGGCCTTGAACTGCACGGCGAAAACGTGCTGAGACCGAGCGGATCCTATTTCGGTTTTTCTTCGGTTAATTCCGTCGTCAATCTCAACGGTTTCGATCAGTCTCTCAGCTCGATGGTGACGGCTTTCTCGCAGCAGGCCAGCGCCTGCACGTTCGGATTCACCTCCCCCGGCGAAAAGCCGTGCGTCCTGCATCTGACCGGCTCCGTTCCGGCCCATGCCGATTTCCGCGGTCTTTTCAGCGGCGCGGCCGGATTGGAATGGGCGCCGTCGGATGCTTCGAAGGAGTTCTGCTTTTCCAATACGGTGCAGACCACGAGCGGAGAGTTTCTGGTTTCAAGCGGCGTGATGCGCTTCCGCGACGGAGCCGGTTTCGACCGGCTGGCGAAACTGACGGTGAAAAGCGGCGCGAAGTTCGCGGCGGCTTCCACTGCCGGCGTTCTTGTGACCGGGGAGTTGACGGTTGAAGAAGGAGGTGTTCTGGAGCTTGCCGACGGGGTTGTTCTGCAGTGCAGCTCTCTAACGCTCGGAGGTGAAAAGTACGAAAGTTTCGGTTCTTACGGCGCGGCGGAGCTTCCGGATACGGTTTCGGGCGGCGGTGTCATCCGCTTGACGCCGCAGATCAATACGTGGAAGGGGGGTGCAGGAAACTGGAGCGACGGCGGCAATTGGTCGCTGGGGCGTGCGCCGAATGAAAACGAGGGGGTTTCCGTTTTCGATTCCGCGACCGTTGTTCTGGACGTCCGCACTCCGCGGCTGTCTTCTTTTAACATGAACGGAGGGGCGACTCTCGTTTTCTCCAACGGCTGGGATACGTGCCTTTGGGCGGATGATGTCAGTATCGCCGATTCCACGGTGACGATCGCCGGACCTTTCACCAACGAGACCGACAAGTGCCGCGCATATTTCAGGTGCGTCAACTTCACTCTTGCCGAAACCGCGCGGATCGACGCCGACGGCAAAGGGTGGCGCGGCGGCGGATATGAGCAGAACAAGGGAGAGAACAATAACAATCCCACGAACATGATAGTCAACTCCGCGGGAGTGAAACTCGGCGGGTTCGGTCCCGGCGGCGCCAATGTCGTGATGGGGGCGTCGCATTTCGGCTATGGTGCGCCGATCATGAGGAATGATCAGGTATACACCCGTAAAATAAGCAGTCTCTACGACGATCCGTATTCGCCGTCCGAACCCGGATCGGGAGGATACGGTCTTAGCGGAAGCGCTTACAGCTGTGTTTTCGACAACCTCTCGATTCCGAGCGGCGGCGGCGCTGTTTTCATCGATGCGGACGGAAAAGTTGTTCTGGACGGAAAGATAAGCGCCTGCGGTGTCGGATCGTTCATCAACCATTTTTACTACTGTCAGTGCAATTATTTCGCCAGTACCGGCGGCAGCGGCGGTTCGGTGCGGATAGAATGCGAGACCGTTTCCGGAAACGGAGAGATTAGGGCCGACGGCGGCAACGGCGGATTCAGCATTCCCAGTTACCTGTATAAACCGAACCGCGCAAGTTCCACCGGCGCCGCCGGCGGCGGCGGAGGCGTGGCGATCGTGTACGACAAGGACAAACAGCAGTCCGGAGCCGTTGCCGGCATGACGATTTCCGCTGCCGCCGGATATTATCCGGAAATGCCCAAGACGAATGAAGGCGATTACAAGACCGAACCTCTGCCCTACGCGAAGATGGACAAATACCGCCGGGACGCAGAACCGGGAACGCTGTATTTTTCCGATAATAAGATCATCGACGACACCATCGGCAGGGGACTCAACGGAAAACTCTTCGCTGTTGACAACTATGTCTACGAAGGCGATCTCGAATGGTCCTACGGCAATGTGCGCTTCGGCGCGACCGGGGCGGTCTTTACCGTAAACGGCGATCTGACCGTTACCGGGGAGTGGTCGCGCATCGATATCGGCGGCATAACCAGGATAACCAACTTCGGAACCCGTCCGTACATCCACTCCGGAACGGTTCCGGTGGGGTTGACGGTGAACGGCGATCTCGTCATTTCCAACGGCGCGGCGCTTGCGGTCTATGCCGCGCGGGTCGACGACGAGACGGTTCCCGGAGCGCTGGTGGATATCGCCGGAGCTTTCGTCGTCGGCGACGGGGGAACGGTTCTGCCGACATCCGATTACGGACACGGCGGCGCGCCCGCGTTCACGGCGGGATCGTTCCTGCTCTGCGAGGGCGGCAAGGTCGATGCCGATCACCGCGGCTGTTCGGGGGCGTGGGGCAGCGGTTATTATTCCGAAGCCGGCGCCCAAGGTATGCGCAACAATGGAACAGGACCGGGGGCCGGCAACAACTCCGGCGCCGGAGCCGGACACGGAGGAGCCGGCGGCAAGGGTGAATGGAAGGGTCAAATCACCGGTCATGGAAACGGCGGAGTCTACGGCGATCCTTACCGGCCGCTACGTTCCGGTTCCGGCGGCGGCAGCGGCGGCTATACCTGGGCGGGTGACGGCGGCGGCGTTTTCAATCTCACGGCGGCGGGCAGCGTCGTTCTTGCCGGCCGCGTGAGCGCCGACGGTTCCTACCACGAGTATTCTCCCGTCGAGTATGCGCATTGGGCCGGATGCGGCAGCGGCGGCTCGGTTCTCATAAGCGGCGCCACGGTCGCCGGAGAGCCGACCGCGCGGATCTCCGCCCGCGGCGGCGATGCGCCGATGTATCAGTCGTCGACCGTGTCGTCCGGCTGCGGCGGCGGAGGTCGGGTTGCGATCTGGACCGGACGGGACGTCGAACTCGCGTACGAAAAACCGAGGCGCATACATTCGCTGAACCCGTCGTCGGAACGGTTCGGCGGCACGCTCGACTGGGCAGGAGTCATCGACGTCAGCGGAGGCACCAACATCTTTCCGCTGGCGGATGCCGGTTTTGAGCCGCTCCCGTCCTGCCACGGTTCGGCGGGCACGGTGTGGTTCAACCGTTCCGCGCCGCAGGGCTTGAGCGTGATAGCCAGATGATAAACACGGGCACGTTTTGGTATAATTGGGGGCAAACGATGGAGTGAACAGCATGAAAATAAAACAGATTTCGGTATACAGCGAGAATAAGCCCGGACAGCTCTCGGCCATCTGCCGGACGTTGGCGCAGGCCGGTGTCAACATCACCACTTTGAGCCTTGCCGACACCAGCGATTTCGGTATCGTCAGAATGATCGTCGACGACTGCGAAAAGGCGAAAGCGGTGCTGACGGAGAAGGGGCATCTGGTGAACGTCAAGGATGTTCTGGCGGTTTGCGTTCCCGACCGCCCGGGCGGCATGGCGGAGGTGATGCAGGTTCTGGATGCGGCAAAGGCCGACATCGAGTACAGCTACGCTTTCGCTTTCCACAAGGGCGGCAAGGCGGTTTTGGTGTTCAGGTTCGCCGACAGCAACGTGGCGGAGAAGGCGCTCGGGCAGGCCGGGGTCGCCATGTTGAATGAAGATGAAATCGCGGAGGCGTCGAAGTGAAATTCGTATCTACAAGAAAAGGCTTCGAGGCGACGAGCGCCGAGAGCGTGTTTCAGGGACTTGCTCCCGACGGCGGACTGTATGTGCCGGTGTTTTCCGCCTCCGGCGGGAAGCTGGACGGATCTTCCGGTCTGAATGATCTGCGCGGATGCGAAGAATATGTGATGGCGCGTCTTTTCGACGATCTGCCGGAGGATGTCCGCACCGCGGCGGTTGACCGGCTTCTCTCGCGTTTCCCTGAGACCGATCCGATTCCGCTCGTCGATGCCGACGGCTTGAAGATTCTGGAGCTGTTCCACGGCAAGACGGGCGCGTTCAAGGACGTGGCGCTGTCGATGCTGCCGGTTTTCATGAAGCACGCCGCCGGCGGAAGGCGCGTTCTCGTTCTCACGGCCACGAGCGGAGACACGGGTTCGGCGGCGATGCAGGGTTTCGCCGGCGTGGAAGGAACCGAGGTTGCCGTCTTCTTCCCGAACGTCGGGACTTCCAAGGTGCAGCGCCTGCAGATGACCACGCCCGCGGACGCCAACGTCCACGCCATCGCCATCCGCGGCAATTTCGACGACGCGCAGGCGGCGGTGAAGCGCATTTTCGCCGACAGACGCATCAACGAAGAGGCCGCGGCGTGCGGGGTGACGCTCTCAAGCGCCAATTCGATAAACACCGGGCGTCTCATTCCGCAGATCGGCTACTACATTCTCGCCGGAGCCAAACTCGGCTGGCGCGAATTCGACGTGGTGGTGCCGAGCGGCAATTTCGGAAACATTCTCGCGGCCTACTACGCGAAGATGCTCGGCGCTCCGATCCGCAGGTTCGTCTGCGCGTCCAACGTCAACGATGTTCTGGCCCGTTTCGTCAAGACCGGCGTATACGATCCCGGCGAGAAATTCACGATCACCAATTCGCCGTCGATGGACATTCGCAGATCTTCCAATGTCGAACGCCTGCTCTGGCTTTTGAACGACGGCGATTCCGCGGAGGTTTCGCGCCTTATGTCCGATCTTGCGCAGAAGGGCCGCTACGAACTCCGCGAAACCGCCAAAGCGAAACTGTTCGCGGATTTCTCCGGCGGCGTCGCCACTCCGGAGGAGACCGAGGCGGAGATGCGCCGGATGCGCGAAGCGTGCGGCTATGTGCTTGATCCGCATACGGCGGTCGCCACCTGTGTCGCGCGCAAACTCGGACTCGACGGCGACGGAATTCCGGTCGTGATCGCCGCGACCGCCACGCCGTACAAATTTCCCGAGACGTGCGCAAAAGCGTTCGGGGAAGACGTTCTCGACAATCCTCCGCCGAGTTTCCGTGATCTCGAGAAACTCCCGGTCGCGCAGAACAAGGTCGTGGATGTCGACGGTATCGATGCGGCGGTCAGAGAACTCTTCGCCGCGAAATAAATAAGGAGGTGCTGCATGGGTATGCTGATATTTCTGGCGCTGGTCGCGCTGTTCGTTCTCATCGTCATAATCAACGGCGCGGTCATCGTGCCGCAGAAGACGGCCTACATAGTCGAGCGTCTCGGCAAATACCGCTGCACGCTTGACGCCGGTTTCCATGTGCTCATTCCGTTTCTTGACCGCATCGCCTACCGCCATACGCTCAAGGAGCAGGCGATCGACGTGCCGCCGCAGCAGTGCATCACCAAAGACAACATCGCCGTCGACGTCGACGGCATCCTCTATATGCAGGTGATGGACCCGGCCAAGGCGAGTTACGGAATCAGCAACTATCTTTTCGCCACCACCCAGCTCGCGCAGACCACGATGCGTTCCGAAATGGGCAAGCTCGACCTCGACCGCAGTTTCGAGGAGCGCACCAACATCAACGCCGCGGTCGTCACGGCCGTCGACAAGGCTTCCGATCCCTGGGGCATCAAAGTGACGCGCTACGAGATCAAGAACATCACGCCGCCGCAGTCTATCCGCGACGCGATGGAGAAGCAGATGCGCGCCGAGCGCGAAAAACGCGCCATGATCGCCGAGTCCGAAGGCGAGAGACAGTCCAAAATCAACCGCGCGGAAGGCGAGAGGCAGCAGGCGATAGCCCTTTCGGAAGGCGAGCGGGCCCGCCGCATCAACGAAGCCGAGGGCAAAGCGAAGGAGATTCTGCTCGTCGCCGAGGCGCAGGCCACCGGCATTTCCAAGGTCGCCGAGGCTATCGGCGGCAAGGGCGGGATCGAATCGGTCAATATGCAGCTTGCCCAGCAGTATCTCAGAGAGTTCGGCAATCTCGCCAAGACCAACAACACGATGATCATCCCGTCCAATCTCGCCGATGTCGCCGGCGTCATCAAATCGTGCACGAGCGTCATCCGGGAGATTAAATAGTTTCTTGATCCGGTGCCCGAAGCGGCGCGATAGACGGATTGTGGCATGATTCTGGCACCACTCAGAGGCGTGACGATAAGGTGTTTTCGCGAGGTGTTCGCGCAAATCATCGGAGATTGCGGTTTTACCGAAGCGTTCACGCCTTTTATAAGCGCCATGCCGGGATTGTCCGCGCTTTCCGACCGGGAACTTGCCGGGGTCGATGCGGCGAGAGAACCGGTAAGGCTCACTCCGCAGTTCATCGGCAAAGACCCGCAGGCTTTGAAAAGATGTCTGGAGGAAGTCAGGGCGGCCGGATATGAAACGGCGGATTTGAACTGCGGCTGTCCGTTCCCGATGGTCCGCAACAAGGGAAGGGGATCGGGGTTGTTGAAAAACCGCGACCTTTTCAGGCGGATGATTGAAGCCGGCGTGGAAGCGATGGGGGAAGGGAAATTCTCGATCAAGGCGAGAATCGGCGTCGACCGGCGCGACGAACTGCTGGAATTGATGCCGGTTGTAAATGAATATCCGCTTCGTTTTCTCACCGTCCACGGGCGGCTGGCGCGACAGATGTACGAAGGGGTATGCGATTTTTCCATGGTCGCCGAAATAGAACGGACAAGCAAAGTGCCGGTGATGCGCAACGGCGATCTCGATTGGCGCGGCGGGAAAGGGATGGTCGGAAGGTCGTTCATCCGTCATCTTGGAGAACGAGAAGATATCGGAGAGCTGCTTTGCGCTTATATAGAGGCTTCTCGTCGGGAACTTCACGGCGAAAAGCCGGTTCTCGGGCGCATGAAAGAACTTATTGCGTACTGGAAGGATACTCCCCGGTGGTCTCGCCGGTGGCAACTGGTCAAAATATCGCGTGACCTTGATGAATTGCGTCAGGCTTGTGTGCCATAATGTTACACCAAGACGGTAAAAGTGTCACACTTGCAGGTTGATTGTGACACAGTGGTGGGTTGGCACGATATTTGCTATACGTTTTGTGTCGGCACAAGAAGCCGGCAGAACAGGAAGGTAAGATATGGCAAAAGTATTAGGAATCGACTTGGGTACGACCAACAGCTGTATGGCCGTTATGGAAGGCGGCGAGGCTACGGTCATCCCCAACAAAGAAGGGCAGCGTACGACTCCCTCCATCGTTGCGTTCACCAAGACGGGCGAAATTCTCGTTGGCCAGGCCGCGAAGCGTCAGGCGGTAACGAATCCGAAATCGACGATCTATTCCATCAAGCGTTTCATCGGCCGCAGGTTCGATGAAATGACCGATGAAATCAAGATGATGCCTTACGAGGTCGTTCAGGCTCCCAACGGCGATGCGGCCGTCAAGGTGGGCGAGAAGACCTACACGGCTCAGGAGATTTCGGCGATGGTGCTGCGCAAACTCAAAGAGGACGCCGAAGCGTTCCTCGGCGAGAAGATCACCGAAGCGGTCATCACCGTTCCGGCGTACTTCAACGACCAGCAGCGCCAGGCGACGAAGGATGCCGGCAAGATCGCCGGTCTCGACGTCAAGCGCATCGTCAACGAGCCGACGGCCGCTTCGCTCGCCTACGGTCTCGACAAGAAGAAAAACGAGAAGATCGCGGTCTACGACTTCGGCGGCGGCACGTTCGATATCTCCGTCCTCGACATCGGCGACGGCGTTTTCGAAGTGAAGGCCACCAACGGCGACACGCACTTGGGCGGCGACGATCTCGACCAGGCCATCATGAAGTGGATGATCGAGAATTTCAAGGCCGAGCAGGGCATCGATCTCTCGCAGGATATGATGGCGCTGCAGCGTCTGAAAGAGGAAGCGGAAAAGGCCAAGTGCGCGCTTTCCTCCGCGACCACGTACGACATCAACCTGCCGTTCATCACGGCGGACGCGACGGGTCCGAAGCACCTCACGGCCTCGCTCAACAAGGCGAAACTCGAGCAGCTCACGATGGATCTCGTCAACCGCACCTCGGAGCCCTGCCGCAAGTGCATGAGCGACGCGGAGCTTTCGAGCGTGGACGAAGTCGTTCTCGTCGGTGGCCAGACGCGCATGCCGCTCATTCAGGAGAAGGCGAAGTCGCTCTTCGGCAAGGATCCGCACAAGGGCGTCAACCCCGATGAAGTCGTTGCCATGGGCGCGGCCATCCAGGGTGGCATCCTGAAGGGCGAAGTGAAGGATGTCCTCCTGCTCGATGTCACGCCGCTGACGCTCGGCATCGAGACCTTGGGCGGCGTCTTGACGCCTCTCATCGAGCGCAACACCACGATCCCCACCAAGAAGAGTCAGGTCTTCTCCACGGCGGCGGACAACCAGCCGGCGGTGACGATCGCGATCTTCCAGGGCGACCGCAAGATGGCGCGCGACAACAAGAGCCTCGGCAACTTCAACCTCGACGGCATTCCTCCGGCGCCGCGCGACGTTCCGCAGATCGAAGTCACTTTCGACATCGACGCCACCGGCATCCTCACCGTCTCGGCGAAGGATCTCGGCACCCAGAAGGAGCAGAAGATCACCATCACCGCGGCGGGCGGTCTCTCCAAGGAGGAGATCGAGAAGATGCGCAAGGACGCCGAAGCCCACGCGGCCGAAGACGAGAAGCGCCACGAGGAGGTTGAGGCGCGCAACAAGGCCGACGGACTCGCCTTCCAGGTCGAGAAGACCTTGAAGGACGCGGGCGACAAGATCGCCGCCGACAAGAAGGCTCCGGTCGAAGCGGCTTTGAAGGCGCTCAAGGACGAGCTCGCCAAGCAGCCGCCCGCTCCCGTCGCCGACATCAAGGCGAAGGAAGAGGCGCTCATGAAGGCGATGGAGCCCGTGGCGCAGGA
>JAFVZE010000103.1 GCA_017508315.1 Kiritimatiellia bacterium
ACGTCGCCCGGGCGCGTCAGATCGCCGCTCAAGGTCGATATGCCGCTTGTCGGCACGCTGCGTCCGCGCTCGACGAAGGAGATCAGATCGTCGAACTGGACGATCGGCTGCGAGACTCTTGACCGCGATTTCGCGAAGTTCGACGAGTATAAGGAATTTCTGCCGCCGCTCGGATGCAAGACGATCCGCCTGCAGTGCGGCTGGCACAAGTGCGAGAAGGTGCGCGGCGTTTACGACTTCGCCTGGCTCGACGGGCCGGTGGATTTCGCGCTCGCCAACGGCATGAGCGTCATTATGGAGACGAGTTACGGCAATAGGCTTTATCCGGGCGGCGGCGGCGAAGATCTCTCGGGCGGTTTCCCGACATCTGAGGAGGCGCTCGCGGCGTGGGACCGCTGGGTCGATGCGCTTACAAGGCATTTTAAGGGCCGGGTCTGGGACTTTAAGGTGTGGAACGAGCCCGACAATATGCCGCTCGACGGTTCGAAGCGCAAGACGATGGAGGAGATCGCCGTATTCAACGTGCGTACCGCGAAGATCATCAAGCGCAACATTCCCGACGCGCGCATCGCCGCGCTGTGCTTAAGCTGCTCGGAGCCGGGAATGATGGAAGATTGTCTCAAGGTCATGGGCAGGGATATGGAGCTGTTTACGTGGATTCTCTATCACGGCTACAAGAAGGCGCCCGAGTCGTCGTACCATTATGTCGACAAGATGTGGGAAGTGCTGCGCAGGTACAGTCCGACTTTAAAACTCAAGCAGGGCGAGAACGGCGCACCGAGCGATTTCGCGCCGGATTTCGCGCTCAACGGATTTCCGTGGAGCGAATACAGCCAGGCGAAGTGGAATATGCGCCGGATGCTGGGCGATCTCGGCCACGACGTCGAATCAAGCGTTTTCACCATCGTCGATTATCCGCACAAGGGGCGCTTTCTCAATACGAAGGGGCTGTTGCGGGCGGACGAGAAACGCAATGTGATCGCCGTCAAACGCGCCTACTACGCGGTGCAGAACGTCGTTTCCGTTTTCGACGACCGTTGGACGCGCGTTAAAGATTCGAAGTTCGGCGACGGTTTCGGCACCGAGGATATGACGCTTTCGACGTATCATTACGTCAAGGATTCCGGCGAGCCGCTGTTTGTGTTCTGGACGCACGGCAAAGAGTTCGTAAAAGTCCGGGAGAAATTCATCGACAACGGGCTTATGATGCCGCTCAAGGGTAAGTATATGCCCTTCGAACGCCCCGGGGAGTCGTTTGAAACGAGACCAGCCGCGTTCCGCTGGACGGGTGCGGCGCTCAAGGATCCGGTGTGGGTCGATCTTCTGACGGGGGCGGTTTACGCTTTTGCGAAAGAGAATCTTCTCAGGTGTCACAACGGGACGTATCTCGTAAACGTCCCCGTCTACGATTCGCCGTGCTTCATAACCGAGCGGAGCGCACTTGACATAGTCGCGCCGTAAAAAAGGATAAAAATGTTGCAATTTTCAAGAATGATTTTTGCAATTGACGATATGGTACCTCTTTGTTAAACTGACAGCAGATTATGAAAAAACCACTACTCATTGTTTCCGCGTTGGCGGTTCTGACCGCAGCGGCCGATACCGATTATCCGATCCCCGCCGAAGTTGCCGCGGCGAACAGGGCGAAGGTGACGGCGGCGGGAGGCGGGAAGCCGCTCGCGGTCGCGACGGTCGAGGCGATAAGCCCCATAAAGCGCACGCCCGATCTTTATCCCGAAGACGCCAATTTCACCGGCGCGCTCAGGTTCATCGCCGCGCAGGGAGAGTACGAGCCCGGTTCGCTCATGCTCTACGCCTCTGAAGACGTCGAGAGGTGTTCGGCGGAGGTGGAGGGGATTCCCGCCGGCTGGCTCGACATCAAGGTCGTCAAGGTGTGGTATCAGATGGGCACGGCGTGGGTCGGCTATCACGAGGATTCCACGCGCCGCATCCCGACGCCCGAACTCATGCTCTACGACGAAGACATGGTGCGCGTCGACCATAACGAGCGCGAGCAGTTCGTGCGCATGGACGCGAAGGACGGCGCGAAGGCG
>JAFVZE010000008.1 GCA_017508315.1 Kiritimatiellia bacterium
GCAGCTCGGAACATTCCTGAAGCTGGGGCAGGAGGATAAGGTTGACGATATGGAGACTATGATCTTCGTCAAGAAAATGGCCCACCTGAGAAAGGCGCTGCTGCCGTATTTCAACGAGAGCGAATTTCTGCGTCCGCCGCGATTCCGCAAGCGCGTTCCCCGCGTCGAATATGTCTGGAACCGCGCATACGGCACGGGGAAGGTGGCTACCGACCACGTGCGGGCCTCGGCCTGGAAGCGGCAGCGTGACGGAGCGCTTATGGCGGTGTTCGTGAATAGCGAGAATAATCCAATCGAGGTGGAGCCGGTTCTGCCCGGCTTCGACAATGCCGTTCTTATGGTTGCCGGCGCTTCCCCCGTCAGCGTCAGGAACGGAGATTTCCGACTGAAACTGCCCGAACGCGGCTTCGCGGTCGTCATTTCCGGCGGAGACGACCTCATCAAAGCGGAAAAGGCACGTCTCGTTCCCGAACTTGGCAGGATAATGTCTTTCAAACCGTAATTTCACAGGAACAAAGAAAGAGTATGATTATGAAAAAGATTCTCAGCTTTTTATTCGGAGTCTGCGTTTTCATTTCGGCTACGGCGGGAGATACGTATTATGTAGACAGCTCGGTTGATTCTGCCGCCGCGGAGTATGCGGTCGGCCATGACGGAAGTTCCCGCGAAAAAGCTTTCGCGACAATCCAGGAAGGTGTCGATAAGGCTAAATCCGGAGACATTGTGCTGGTCGCCCCCGGTGATTATACCGCCGGCGGCAAAAGGGACGAGCTGAACGGCGGAGGACATTTCAACCGCGTCTTCATCAACCGCAAAGCGATAGCTCTCAAGGTTGACGGACCTCGCGCTTCTGCGAGAATTATTGGCGAGAGTCATGACGGAGCCGTGCTCGGGCTGGGAGCGGACGCTGTCCGGTGCGTTGCCGTAATTGCAGATTCCGCTTCCGAAACTCCGGTAATCGAAGGCTTCGCGATTACGTCCGGCGCTTCCGACGCCGCGGAGAATGCGAAGGATCGTGCCGGCAATATCGGCGGCGGCGTTCTGGTGTGCACTTCAAGCGGAAGTCGATCCGCCAACGCCATTGTCGTCGACTGCGATATCATCGGCTGCGCCGCAACCCGCGGCGGCGGCGCCAACGGCGGGCGTTATGTGCGCTGCCGCTTTGAAGAGTGCAATGCGACGAGCTACGGCGCGGCCGCCCGCAACGTTTCGCTGTACAACTGCCTTGTCGTGCGCAACGCCGGGCTCAAGCCGGCGGTCGAGGCGGTGTCTTATGTTCTGGATAACGGTGTTGTCGTGAACTGCACGTTCTCAGGCAATGCCGGTCGTGCGATGGGTGACTACCCGGGGACGGTCAAAAACTGCATTTTTTCAGTGAACGGCGATGTAAAGTTTATCGCCGACGGCACTCATAACGCATCGTACGGATATTGTCTCGTTGACAAGAACGGCGGCAAGCTTACCGACACCTGTATAAAACCGGAGGACAATCTGCAGCTGTTCGCACCGGCCCGCGGCGACTACCGTCCGCTGCCGACATCGCTTGCGGTCGGTGCGGGCGATGTGGGCGCGCTTGAGATGATTCCCGTAGAATACCGGGATAAGGATTTCGGCGGGAATCCCCGCATGAGCGGAGGGAAGGTCAACATCGGATGTTACGAGACGCCATCTCCGCAGCCGGCGTCGGGCGCCGCCGTTTTCTATTTCAATGCCGTGGTCGACGGATATACCGGTTACTGCAGCGGACTTCACGCATATTCCGAAACGTATCCCGTGATGTTTGAAGTTTCGTGTACGCCCGGTGCCTACGCCAATGAAACGATGTATCTTTACTGCAACATCGGGGAATACGGCACGAATTTGCGCTGGTATCCGAAACGGGATTGCGGGAAGTTTGCGCTGATGCCTCCGCCGTCGTCTTCCGGCGGAATCGCGAGGCAGGGGGCAGATCAGGTTCTGTGGGTCGACGGAGATTATTCGCTCGGCGGGTCGGACGGCTCGGAAGAAAAGCCGTTTGCCGATATCCAAAGCGCAATCACCGCTGCCGGTGCAAAGCGTACGCTCGTCAAGGTTAAGCCAGGCACATATTCTCTGCCGGAATCGGAGGGTGCTGAGCAGAGAAACGTCGTTGATATCGTCTCCGGCAAAGATGTGAGAATCGTCGGCGTGGAGGGGGCGGAAAAAACGACGATCGCCGGCGCTTCCGCCGTTCGGTGCGTTTTCATGGGCGGCGCTTCCGCCGTGCAGGGGTTCACGCTTTCTGGCGGAAACGCGATCGAATATTCCGGCGGTCTTTACGCGGCTGACCGTCTGGCCGTTTTGACGGATTGTATAATCACAAATTGCACGGCCAGGCGTGCGAGCGCCGCATACCGCGGACGTCTTGAGCGCTGCTGGATTGCCGACAATTATTTTTCCGGTTCCGATATCGCCAACAACGACATCGCCGAGCAGGGCATATATTCTTCCTGCGTCTTTTCCGGCAACAGGGCGCCGGACAAATTGGCAACCCATCCGGTGGTCGGTATGATCGGCTGGATGTATCATTGTTCGGGGGTCGGCGTCGGGACATGTCCCATAACCGACAGCAATGTGGTGCAGATGAACTGCATCTGGGATTCCTACTGGATATGCTCGGACGACAAGGACGATTTAAGTGCGGGCAACTACGTGGTCGGGCTTCCGATTTGGAATTACACCGATGACGGAAGATTCGTCTCTACCGGCTTTCCGCTTGCCCGGTTCCTGCCGTTCTGCCGCTCATACGCCGGCTCACCGGCCGTCGGCGGCGGCTCGGCGAATCATGTCGATTATTTCCGTTATGCCACGTTTGATTTCGACGGTAAGGTTTTTACCTATCCGAACGGGAAGCCTACGGCCGGAGCCTTTCAGGAGACGTTCGCTTCCGTGATCGCGTCCGTCTCCGGCACGACGGGCGGTGGCATTTCTCTGGAAGGGACGAATACCGTCGGTCTTGTCGCCGGGGAGACGGTGATCTTCGAACCTACGAAACTCGGACGGCGTCCGTTCGTCGGTATGCGCGTCAACGGAGAGCTTGCTACAAACGTGACCTCGTACGCCTGGACGGTTCCTTCACATCCATGCTTAACGCCGCTCTATGTTGAGGCGGTGTACGGTACAAACTGGTACGTGGATGCCGTAAACGGCAATAACGGCAACAACGGTTCTTATCCGAATGTCGCACGCAAAACGCTTGAAAGTGTTCTGACAAACGCGATTCCCGGCGACGTGGTTACGGCGGCGCCTGGTGTCTACGATGCCGGAACGATGACTCATTCTCCGCTTATCGCCGGATCTTCCGTTTTGCGCTCACGTGCAGTTGTGCCGGCAGGCGTTACGTTGCGTTCTTCGGACGGTGCGGAGTCGACTTTTATAGTCGGCGCTTCGGCGTCGTCACCGACTGATGAATTCGGAAACGGTTCTGATGCCGTCCGCGGTGTAGTTCTTGAAGCGGACGCAAGGCTCTGCGGTTTCACGGTGACCGGCGGACGGACCGATTACGATTCTCAAAACACCGCGGAAAGCGACCGCAACCGCGGCGGCGGAATCTATTGCGCGACGGACGACCGTTCCTTTGTCGAGGACTGCGTCATCTCCAACAACGCTGCCCTGCGCGGCGGCGGCGGGTATAAAGGCA
>JAFVZE010000104.1 GCA_017508315.1 Kiritimatiellia bacterium
AGGAATAGAACGCATTTTTCATTGTGCTGTTTTGCCAGTAACATAATTTTTGCCTATAGTCGGCATTAGAGATGGGATGCGCGATGAAGTTTTAAGCCGATATGGGTGAAGTTAGGCTTGATATGTTTGTTTGAAATGAGAATTATATGCGGAATATTTTTTAGAGTGTAATCTGAGGGTGAATGATGTTCGGCGGGTGAGTGATGTTCGGCAAGGCTGACAGAACGGTTTAGATTTTGAGGAACTGTCTTTTATTTAGGGAACTATATACTTAACTTCTGAAAACGCTATAGTCTGAGAGTTGTGTGATTGAGTAACTACTACAAATTGATGAACAGAAGTCATGTATATAATTCCCTTTATTTAAGGAGCTGTCTTTTAAGGGCGATGGCGACGGCTTCCGATCGGTTTGCCGCATCGAGTCTGGCTAAAATCGAGGTTATGTGGAATTTGACTCCGTCGGGGGTGATGCCGAACTGTTTGGCGATGTCGGAGTTGGTCAGCCCCCGGGCCATGGATTCGAGAATGTCCAGCTGACGTTGAGTCAATTTCGGTGAAGGGAGGTTTTCCGCCAACATCTTGCGCACTTCCGGCGCTATCGCGGTTTCTCCGCGGGATACTTTGCGAAGAGCTTCGGCAACTTCCGAATAGTCCGAATTTTTGAGCATTACGCCGTCCGCTCCGGCCGCGACGGCATTGGCGAGGTCGTTCACGTCGCTGAAAGAGGTAAGAATGAGTATTCTGGTCGCGGGCAGTTCTCTTTTGATGATTCTGGCGGCTTCGATTCCGTCTTTGCGCGGCATCGCGATATCCATGAGCACGGCATCCGGGCGAGTTCTCCGTATCGCCTCAACCGCCGCTTCGCCGTCACCGGCCTCGCCGACCACTATGATGTCACGCTCGGTTTCAAGCAGAGTCACAAGACCCATTCTGACGACCGAATGGTCGTCTGCAACGAATATTCTGATTTTCTTCATGCGTCAATTGATATTGATACGCTCGTCCCTTTCCCCGGAACGGTCGTGATTCCCATTTCCCCGTTGAGGCGACCGATGCGTTCGCGGATCCCTTCCAGCCCGAAATGTCCGTCTGAAATCCCGGGGCGGCTGTCGGAATCGAACCCGGTCCCGTCGTCGCTGACCGAAAATCGCAGTCTGCCGTTCTCAAACGCTCCGGCGATGCGGATCGTGCGCGCGGCGCCGTGCCGCACGGCGTTGGTCGCCAGTTCCCGGATTATGCGTATCAGCGCGTAGGCGGTGTTTTGCGAAATCGATTCGCGCGGGACGTTGAACCGGATGAGCAGTTTCGCCTCGCCGGTGAACGGGGAGATCGTACGCCTGATGGCTTCGTTGAGATCTTTCTCGTCAAGCGCGCGGTTTCGCAGGTCCCAGAGACAGTTGCGCAGTTCGTCGCGGCAGGACTTGAGCGCGCGCATGGCGAAATCAAGGTGCTGTGACATGCGGCGGCGGTTCTCGTTTTCGAATCGTCTGGCGGCATCCAGCTGCAGCGACACTCCTGTCAGACTCTGGGAAAGCGCGTCATGCAGTTCAACCGCGAGGCGGGTCCGTTCGTCGGCTTTAAGTTCCGCGCTCACCTTGTCGATGTTCGATCTGAAAAGTTCCCGGCCTCTGCGATCGACAAGCCGCTGCAGGAATCTGTTCCAGACGGCGATGACGATAAAGGACAGTATCAGAAACACACAGAGAGCCGAAAGCCGTCCGACGGTCCACCAGGACGGTTTCGACAGAATTTTTATATCTCCGTCATCGCGGGTGACAATTGAAAAACCGCGAATCTTCGTCAGCGGCATATTCGGACGATAGATATCAACATCCATTATGCATACGCCGGTCGCGGCGATCACGCATCCGACTGAAATTCCGGCGGAAGAATCGGGGCTTGCGGATGCATTTACCGTTACAATATGTCTGCCGTTTTCAATCATCAGGCTGATTTTTCCGTCCGATTTGAAAATATGGCGTATTGTTCCGGTGATTTTTACCGTCTTGCCGTGAAAATAGAAGTTGTACTGAAGATTCGGGCCGAAAGAGGCGATTTCATCGGCCGTCGCTTCAACCGGCACCGCCGGAGAGAGTGCCTCGCCGGCCTGCATTTTCCATATGGCCCGCGTAAAGTGCAGATTGTACATGTCGGTATCCGGAAATCCCGCGATACGCACGAAGCTGCCGACTTTCGG
>JAFVZE010000105.1 GCA_017508315.1 Kiritimatiellia bacterium
ACCGCCTCGCGGAACGCCTTGGAGCCGCGCTCGTATTCGAGAACCTTGACGCCGTTGAGCCAGTGCTCGACGTGATTGCCCTTCGAGACGATCATACCCGAGTTCCACTCGCCGGTGCGTTTGATGTGGCGCTCGGCTTTGGCGGGGATGAGATCGTAGAGCGAGGCGAGCGTACGGTTGCCGTCGCGGCCTTTCGTGTAGTCAGGATGGCTGGGCTCGAGAATCTGATATTCTTCGCAGGTGCTGCGGTTCTTGCCCTCGACGTAGAAATATTTGATGCCGGAATTGGCCGCTTCGGTGAGCCGGAAATCAAACTTGAAGATGAAGTCGCGGTACATCTTCTTCGTGACGATGTTGCCGCCGCCGGCGAGCTTCTGGTCTTCTGGCGGAAGCGCGTTCCATTTGCCGTCGACGATGCAGCTCATCGGACGCATGGTGAGGCATCCGTCCTTGACGTACCAGCCCTTGGTCGGAAACTTCTCGAATTTCTCTTTATCGCCCACCCACTTGTCGGCGGGAAGGTTCTTGCCGTCGAAAAGAAGCTCGAAGCCTTCCGCCTTTTCGGCGGCGGTGAGCGTGTTCGCGCCGGCCGGAACGGGCTTCATGACCGGCTTGAATTTGATCGAATCCATCACGCCGCGGTAGTAGCCGATCGATTCGGCGAGCGGAATTTCAATCTGGTCGAAATCCTTTTCAAACTCGACGAGGCAGTAGCCGTCGAAACCGATGTCGGCGAGCGCCTTGAAAATTCCGGGGATGTCCAACTCGCCGCGCGGACCTTCCTTGGCGATGTTCTTGACGGGATCGACCTTGATGTTCTTGATGTGCACTTCATATATGCGGTCGCCGTGCTTGCGGATGAACTCCACCGGATCGGCGCCGGCGCGCATGTTGTGACCGACGTCAAGACAGACGCCGATGCGCTTGTCGCGCCCGGCGATGCGCTTCAACGACGCTTCCGCCGTCGGATAGAGATAGGCGTTGTCCGGACCGTGGTTGTGGACGGCGGCCTTGATGTCGTACTTCTTGACGTACTTCTCCAAGAGATCCATCATCCTGTCGCTCTCAAGACGCCACTCGCGGCCGGGGATGATCTTGGCGCGCTCCTTGTTGTCGGTGATATTGGCGATCTTCGGATTCCACTCGTAGGGCACGACCGAGATGTACTTCATGCCATAGCGCTTGGCGAACTCCATGCAGGCCTTGAGTTCTTCCTCGGTGCGGAAATAGAGAGGACCCGCAGAAACGACTTCGACGCCGTACTTCGCGCACTTGGCCTTGTAGGCGGCGATTTCGGCGTCGGTGGCATCGTACTTTATGGAGCCCTCTTTAAGCCCCATGTAATGGCAGTCCATGTCCTGAAGCATCTCGAGCGCCGGAACGAAGTCCTTTTTGCAGAGCGTGTAGCGCGCGACGCCGAGTTTGAACGGCATCTTCGACTCTCTGCAGCTGGGACTGACCGGACGCGACTTCTTGACCGCGGACTTTTCTTTGCAGCTGCAGTTTACGCACTTGGGCGCGGCGGCGGGAGTCGGCTTTTCGGCGGTGGTGCATCCGGCGAGCGCGACGGCGGCGACGGCGGAAGCGATAAAAGTTTTCTTCATTGTTGCAAAACCTTCCTTTTAACCTTTGATTTCCTCATCGAGATCAAGTCCGAACTCGGCGAGATTGACCTTGAGGTCGAACTTGTCGCGAGCGAACGGCTTCATGAGTTTGTCATACCCGGCGTTGCCGGTCGTCTCCCTGCGGGGATCCCAGTCGAGCGAGAACGACTTCTTCCCGCGGCCGAGTTCCATGCACATCTGACCGAGGCAGCACACGCACGACGAATAGTGGGCGATTTCGGCGGACGTGCAGGTCGCGCCGGGATCGTCGGCGGCGACGGCGTCAAGCCAGTTGCTCACATGGATGTTCATGCTCGTGTCGGACATCTTCTCAAGCTTGGGCAGAAGCGACGGCTTGGATGCCGCGAGAGGCCCGAGCATTCCCGGACGGATGTACGGCTCGGGATCGGACGGAGTGACCTTGGCCGCGCCGCGGGTGCAGAAAAGCCAGTCTCCGTTCTTGCCGATGAACTTGACGCCGTTCTGGTATTTGTCGCAGAGATGAAGATCGGTCTTGCCGCCGTTATAGGAGAAATGGAGGTCGTAATTGGTGTGGACGTTCCAGAGTTTGCCGCCGGAAAGATCCATCCACTTGCACGTTCCCTCGACCTTGTCCGGTCCGGAAAACTGCTTGCCGAGCCCCCACTGGGCGATATCGAGATGATGCGCGCCCCAGTTGGTGATCATGCCCCAGCCGTAAGGCGCGAGCTGGATCCAGCCCGGACGGTTGCCGATTTTTTTGATGTCCTGACTGTGGCAACGCGTCTCGTTGTAGGGAACGACGGGCGTGGGTCCGAGCCAGGTGGCGTAGTCGAAGTTCGCGGGAACCGCCTGTGCCTCGCTGCTGCCGCCGGCGCGGTCAAGCCCAATGCCGACCTCGACTCTGGCGACATCGCCGATGACCCCGGCCTGAACGGCGCGGCATACGCCTTCGAACTGGTTCCAGCTGCGCTGCTGCGAAGCGATCTGGAATACGGTTCCCTTCTTCTTGGCGAGATTGACCAGAAGACGGCTTTCCTGAACCGTCTGGGTGAAAGGTTTCTGCAGCCAGACCGCCTTGCCGGAAAGGATCGCCGTCGAAGTGATGAGCGCATGCCAGAAATCCGGCACGCAGATCATGACCGCGTCGATGTCCCTGCGGGCGATAAGCTCTTTGTAATCGCGGTAGCCGTCGATCTTCGAGCCGTCCTTGTACGACTTCTCGATCATCGACTTCGCGTTCTCGACGCGGATCGAATCAAGGTCGCAGACCGCGACGATGCGCGCGATGTCCCTGCGCTTGAGAACGCCGGGAATCTCGAAAGAGGTGGCGATGCGCCCGAGTCCGATCACGCCGACGTTGATCTTGTTGTTGGCGGAGAACTTCTTTGCGCAGCCTCCGAAGAGGATCGGAGCGGTGCCGGCGGCGAGCATACCGCCGAGAAAGCCGCGTCTGTTCATTGCAACT
>JAFVZE010000106.1 GCA_017508315.1 Kiritimatiellia bacterium
CGCCTTCGCCGAAACCCACATCCGCCCTCCGCGGTCGATCGCCATTGCAAGCGGCAGATCGTAGGAGCGCAGACATACGGCGGAACGATCGTCGGAAAACATATTGGCATACACCCCGAGATTGTTCGTGCATACCACAGAGAGATCGCAGACGGCTACCTGCGACACTGAAGAAACGGTACATTCATCGAATGAAAAAGTCCAGCCGCCGGAGAAAGGCTCGAGCGAAAACGAAATACGCTCATCTTTATCGGCGAAGAAATAGCACAGTCTGCCGCTTTCCGTTCCGAACGACTTCGGCAGCTCCGCTTTGCCGCCCGAACGACGCAAAAACACGAACGGACGCGGCGAACGTACGAGCTCGCGGCCCGTGGCGGTTTCCTGAAGAGAATCGATCCGACCTTTGTCGTCAAACGACAACCTCACTCCGTCGTTGGTGTACACGACGGAAGAAGCGCTCAAAATCGCCGACAATAACAGACTTGTCATCTTAAGCATCCGCCGTTACATCTGACGGTTCTTCAGCTACCGTGCAATGATCGTCATGCCGTATCTTTTCACCGAAAGAACAAGCGAACCGCCGCTGACCGAGAGCGAATACTGCAGGCGGCGCTTGAGACTTCCCTCCAGAGTTACGATCCAGCGCGAAACATCCGCCGCCGAGATCGAAGTTGCGTTGAGAATCGCATAGTCACCGGGCTTTAGGCTCGAAAGATCGCCGGTCACCAGAACCCGTCCGCCGCCGGAGATATCGACAGTCCCGGAAACGGAAACCGGGTTCACAGCCCCGTCTTTCACGGCGACCACAAACTGCGCGGTCCCGTCGAACACAAGCGCGCCCTGCACGGTGCCGGACCCGGAAAAAGCGCCGTTCACCGTGAGCGGCTGTCCGCCGGTGACGGCAAGCGTCGCGCCGGCGCGCACCGTAAGATTGCTGACGACGGCTGGGCGGAAACCGGGCGTGGCTTTCCCGAACCATTTCCAGTTGAGATACGCTTCCACCGTATCCACCTGACGCTCGCTCAAGCCTTCCCTGTAGAGGATCGCCTCGCCCACTTTCTGTCCGCCGACATTTTTGTTGTAGTTCGCCGCCGCGAAAGAGCCGCCGCCGAAATCTTCATAACTTACAAGCGAGACCAGATCCCAGCCGCCGGAAAAGCCGGTAGTGAGCGGATTTATCTTTTGTCCGTTGAGCCGTGCGCGGGAGCCGCCTTCGTACAGCAGACTTTTCTGTCCCGTCCAGTTGGCGTTGGTAAGAATCGGTTCGGAGTACGAGAGCGCGCCGGTCGTTTCGAAACGCCTGAGACCGTAACCGTAATTCGGCCCGCGCAAAGAAGTGGGATCTTGTCCGCAGCCGACCAAGACGCCGCCGCCTTGCGACGAGTCCATCACCATAAAAACGCTGTGCAGTTCGCCGCAGGCCGGGTACTGCATGATCGGCGAATCGTGTTTGTCGGCCCAGCTTTCCTTTTCGTGCCCTTTGTAGGGGCCGAAGTCGACCGCGCTCATGCCGCGCGGGGTGACGCTCACGGTGGCGTAGCCGCTTGTCGAAGGAAGATGGGTCGCCTTATGGTACCCGTCGCCGCGGATATCCCGCCATTCGGAAACCTGTCCGGAGGATTTTACGGTAAGAGTCGAAGCGTCGGAGGCGTCGAAATGCACATGGGCTCCCGGAGGAATGTCGGCCATCGACGGCAAGCGGGAATTGATCTGAAGAGTACCTTCGGCGATGTCGAGCGAACCGTCCGGACAGACATAATCGTTCATGAATACCGTCCCTTCGCCGCGCTTGCTGAAAGTACCTTCTCCGGAAATGTTTTCAACATAATGGTTTTCTTCGGCGCCTGCCGCGAGCCCGCCGATCGTCTGCGTATCTACGGAAACAAACGGATTGCCGTCGACGACTTCGAATTCAACCTCGTGGTTCATCCATTTTTTCATCAGATAACCGGTGATCGCCAATCGCTCCGTTTCCGTCACTTCATTTGTGAAGATGAGACATTCGCAGACGCGATGGAAGCCGCTTCGATTCGTCGCATGAGCGTTAAAGCCGAATGCGTCGGCTTTTGTGTTAGACACGGGATGGGCGGAGAATACTGTCGGAACGCACCACTTCGCATCGGTTCCGTCCTCAAGTTTGCGTGATGTCCCGCCGCCGGGATACGGGTAGCCGTTATCGGGGTTGTAACGCCGGCCGTTGACGTAGAAAGGCCCTCCGCGCACGGCGGCGCAGCCGTTGATGTAAAAAATCGGAGCCGTCAAATTATTGCGATGTTCTCCGGGGCGCATATAGTCGTTGCCGGAGAGGCGCTCGGTCATGCCGAGGAACTGCCCGCCGCCGTCACGCGTCTCAAGCACCTGGAATACGGCTCGGATATTCACATATGGTTTATCCCAGACAAGCGCCATGCATTTCGCGCTGTCCATCGACGCGTTGGCGGAGGTCAGCCACGGTAAATTGATATGGTGGGGTCTGCTGCGGTGGTCTCTCACGAGTTTCGGGAATCCGGCGGCGGTGTTGGTCGCGAAGCCGTACGTTTCGCCGCGCACGTCAGTAATGCGCAGAACGTTAGTTCCATCGTCATTGTTGAAAGTCATGGTGTCGAGGCGTGAAGCGTCGACCCAGAACGCGACCGACGCGGGAACGTTGGTCGCAGGCGCTTCGGTGCGCAGTTGCGCGGCCCCGGGAAGTTGCAGGCACGCGCCTTCGGCGAATATGACTCCCTGTGCGGAGGAGATGTCCTTAAGCGACAGAACTCCTTCGCCGACGACTCTTGCGCCCGCTTCGGCAACGAATTTTCCGGGAGCGAAAACGCCGGAAATGCGCAGCGTCGCTCCGTTGGAGACCGCGACGGTTTTGACCCATGATCCGGCGGGCAGAACCGCTTCACCTTCTTTCACAATCAGAGTGCCGGTATTTTTCTCCACATGATTGGTCAGCGCGAGGACTATGGTTCCCGCGCCGTCCTTTTCCACAGTGTGGAAAAAGTTGGTGAAGTTGCCTATGTACGCGCAAATGTTGTTTGTGACGGTAAGACGGGTACATACGGCCGATCCTATGTCGGGCTCCGATACGGTTGTGGAATCCGGGAAGCCGGGCAGCGCGCCCTCGCGCCCGGTTTCGGCAAATTCAAGATGGCATTCACCCAACTCGATGCGAAGAGCGTTGGCGTACTTGTCCTGATGATAGAAGCCGCGATCCGAAGCCTGCGTTCCGCTTCCGCCGCCGGCGGCATCGTGAATGATGATTTTCGCAGAACAGTAGCCGTCGTTCTTGAGTTTGTTGGGCGTAAAAAGACTGTAGCGCTTCTCCGCGTCCAGTGTCCGCGATGACACAAGCCGGAAAATTTCGACCGTGAAATCATCCGCAGCGGAAATTTTCCGGAACGAGGTGTAGGTGCGCGCGTATGTGTTCATCTTCAGCAACGGAACTACAAGCCTCGTAACCGGTTTTATCGCCGCAAACGACAAAAGGTGCTCCCCTGCTTCAACCGACGCGGAAGCAGGCTCGGAAAGCTCGATGCTGCCGTCGGGGAAAACGCGCTTGACGAAGGTGCCTTCCGGAAATACGCCGGCGCATGCCACGACCGATCCGGGAGCTGTCGCCTCACCCGTTCCGGAGCTAAAGATATACGGCGAGCCGGGGGTAACGTTCCACGTCCCCTCATGCGCACCTGCGCTGCGCGGTCCGACCACATAAAAGTGGCCGCTTCCGCGGTAAATCGAGTCCAGCACAAGATCGTCCGTGCGCACGGGATTCGACGACGAGGCGAAATGGTCAAGCCGGAAATCGGCGATATTGTTGGCGAGAACAAGTTCGCCGACATTTATACGTCCGTTCAATTCGCATGTATCGCTCAGTCCGAAACGCCCGTTGCCGCCGGAACTGAAATCGACATAGTGCCTGCCGCCCTTCAGGCTGGAAAAAGTCGAGACGCCCGAAAGCGTGATGCCGCTGTCGGAGACAAGGACAACCTGTTTGCCGTTACCGGTTTTCAGAGTGTGCAGCCCCGATAAAGTCAAAGGTCTGCTTACCTTTACAAAAGAGGTTCCGACCGCGTTGGTA
>JAFVZE010000107.1 GCA_017508315.1 Kiritimatiellia bacterium
CGCGGCGGACGCAGAAATTCGCTCTCGTTGAAATACGGCAGCAGCGCCTTTCTCAGGTGGGCCATTTTCTTGACGAAGATCATAGTCTCCATATCGTCAACCTTATCCTCCTGCCCCAGCTTCAGGAATGTTCCGAGCTGCTCGCCCCATACGAGCTCCTCGGCCATTTTTGCGAAAAACCCGCCGCGCTGGGACGGCTTGCGCACGCCGTCGCCCATAGTTCTGCCGTAAAACTGGTAGCGCCCGGCGTAAAGCGAAGTGAAAAGCGGAACCATTTCATAGCACCAGCGCCAGTTGAGGCAGGCGTCCAGCTGCCCCTTGCAGTAGACTTCAACCCCGTCTTCGGAAAGATGCACCGTTTCAGGATTGATCGCCGCCACCCGGCTGCGCATCTCCTTAAGATAAGGAACGTAACCTCCGTTGACCCACGCCTGCGGATCGTTTTTCACGTGTCCGTGCGCCGGATCGCAGCACATGACCGGAGCGCATGCCATAATCTGATCGTGATAGATGCCGTCAAGGCCGGCGTCCCGCGCGATTTTCTCGCATTCTTTCGTAAGCCACTGCCGCCACCCCTGCGCCGACGGGCACATCACCTCGCAGACGAAACGGCTGTCGTCGCTCACCGTGCCGCACGAACCGTAAACCTCGCGCGGCACCGAACCGTCTTCGCGGACAATGCGCAGTTTTTTGCCGTGAGTAGAATACATCCAATCCGACTTCCGGCCGGGACCGTCTTTTGTGCACCATAGCCGGTCATCGGTGTAGCCCACGACGCGCACGCCGTGACTGCGCAATTCGTTCAAATAGCGCATCCTGTCCGGATCCGGCGTGAAATGAGGCCAGAAACCGGTCTTGTCGTGATTGACGTAATATCTGGTATGAGCGAGAACCGGCAGCTCGAAAGTTTCACGCATGCGCAGAATCTCGCGGCGCCTGTGTTTTTCGGTCCGCCCGGTCCGGTTGTAGACGACAAGTTCGGTGCAGACGCAGTTTTCACGGAACCACTGCGGCGTCTCCTTGCGCGGCAGTTCCGCGACCCACCAGGGGGCTTTGGCGGCGAGAAAGCGCTTGTATATCTGCCCGGCGTCAAACCAGTCGCCGGCAAAGATTTCAATGACCCCGGCGCCGGGCTGACTGTATGAATTGCCACCGCTCGCGCCATGGTCGATGGCGACGTTCTGAGAGAAGAATACATCGATTCCCCCGCGACGGCCCTGTGCGCAGATGCGTTTGGCGGAGGCGGTCGGATCCTCGTGCGCATAATAAACTCCGCTTACACCGTTGTAATACGCGCCCATCTGCAGTCCCATGGAGCTCGACGGATACACACCGTCGTGCTTGGCGATTTCACTTGTAGTCTCCACCGGATTAGGCTGCTCGACTCCGTTCATGAACGGGAGAATCAACCGGTCGTCGCCAGGCAGGCGCGCAAAGCTCGCCATCGGCCAGCGTACGTTGCGCAGCACGAGCGCATCGTCGAAATTGTCGACGCGGATACGGCTTTCGATCCTGCCGTCGGAAAGAACAACGTTCAGCTTGACCGTCAGACCGTCACGCCGCCAACCGGCATTGAAGCCGTTCGCCGTGCGCTTCACCCGCCGTTCCCAGCCTTCATCGGAACTGAAATGGTTTTCCGCATCCGTATGGGTTCCCGTCTCAAGCTGCCAGCCCAGAGTGCGCCGGCCGAACACCTCCCGTCCCGTCCGTCGGTCGAGAAATCCGGCGAGCGGAAAACTTCTGCCGAAACCTTTGAGCAGCAGCAGCGCCTTGGAGCGGGGAAACTCAACAACTTCCCACACCCCTGCGCCTCCGGAAACGGCCGCGGCCGAGAGAATCTTCTGATCGGCACCTCCTTCCGCGGCCCGGCTCAGCGATCCGCGCAGCCATCCGGCATCTTCGCCGGAGAGTTTTTCCATCGAAGCTTTGAATTCGGACGTCAATTCGCACTTGGCTCCGCCGGCGATTTTGACCTTGCCGGTAGACAGTGCGTCTTTCTCGATTTCATCGTCGGTAAGTTCTCTGCGCCACATCCTGACGGCGGACATATCGCCGCAAAAATACCATTTCGCGTGGTCGGGTCCGAGACCAAAACGGACATCGTCATGCGTATTCAAAGCCTTCTTATGCAAAAACTCCCTGCCAAGCATCAGTTCTCCGTTGACGAATATATTAAGCGCCCACCCGATTTCGCCTTTCTCGGGGCGGCTCACCCGCGCCACCCGCACGGCATAGTGCGCCCATTGTCCATCAGGGGGCGTCTTGCCGCCGGAAAGCCGCTGAAATTGACGGTTTTCATCACGAAACAGAAAAACGAGCTCTCCGCCTGCGCTGCGGCCGAAAAGCCATTCGTCTCCCTTGGAAAAGAGCATCACGCCCTCGTTGGCCGCGCGACTCTCCGGCCTGCGGATGCGCACCGTCGTCGACATTGTGAAACCTTTGTCCGCAAAGACATAATCTCCGGTATCGGAAAGAACGATCCCGCCTCCAACCGGAGCAACAAACATTCCGTCGGAGACTCGGGCATCTCCGCCAAAACTGCATCTCGAAGACGATCCGCATGTGCCGCCGTCTATGCAAACATCTGCGAAGCAGGTGAAAACAAGCGAAAACACCGATAAAATCAAGATCTTGCCGTACGGTTTATCGAAAAATTTCATTTTTTTGACGATCTTTCTATATGCAACGATTAAAACAATGAGTCTTGGACGTTGCATAGCCACAGAATCATTCTTATTTGCACTGCTACCCATTTGAGCGGACAGCAACCTTTCTTTCAATTGCCTTGTAAGATATCATAAACGTAAGGTTACTGTCAAATCAAAACCTTGAAATATTTACCATCGGATTTACATAAATGCAGAGGTAACGACTATCCGCTACGGGGTGAGTGCGCTTTGCCTTTCCCAATCCTCTTGTGCTACCAATTTTCAGCACAATAAAATATTCCGTACTATAATCTCGTTTTTCGATATACGGGTAAAACAAGAGGACAACCCATCAGTTCAAGCAGTTCAACGAACGGGCAACGGGGTCCCCCACGTTTTTCACCGCCGAGAAAGCGCTTGCCGTATTCCCCTGCTCGCGCCGGATGGCGGAACTGCGCTTCCGGCGCGCGACCGGGCGTTCTCCGCTCGATGAAATCCAGGCGGTCAGAATCGCGAAGGCGAAAGAGCTTCTGAACGACTCTTCCTGCGATATTGGCGCGGTCGCCAACTATTGCGGCTACGCCACTATCGCCACGTTCTCGAAATTCTTCAAATCCGCAACCGGAATCGCGCCCTCGAAATGGCGCAAGGCTAATGTCCGGTAACTCCGCCGCTCTTCATACTTTTTCGCCCGATACTCCCGACCCTTAAATATCTTTTAGTATACGCAGCATATCGTAAAGAACCGGCTCTCCGCCGGGAGCCACGACATAGAAGTCGTACATGAGCCGCCTACCGTCGACGCGCAACACCCCAAACATCGGACGGTCGAAAGTCGGTCAGACCTACTTTCTCAATATCAGTAGCTTCGGACAGGTGAACGATCTCTTGGCGCGATAGATGACGCCGCAATTGCCGCACAGCCCAACAAAAAGCGAAAATCACTGAAATTCCTAAGGTTTTTGGGGTCCGTCCCCGCAATTTCCGGCGCCGTCGAGCGCAAGATCGAGTTTTATCCTCGTCTCTTTCGTGTTCCGCTCTATCGTTGCGTTTCGCATATTATGCGGCATAAACATCTCTCCGTTTGACATCGGTTTCAATTATACCATAAATTGAACGGCACC
>JAFVZE010000009.1 GCA_017508315.1 Kiritimatiellia bacterium
GATTCGCTGGTCTTTGAGCTGCCGGTGACGGTTTCCGCGCCGGATTCGACGCTTGAAGTGTCGGGATCCGGTCTCTTGAGCCTGTGCCTGCCGGACGGCATTCTGGAGACGGACGTGACGTTTTCGGATTCGGGGACGTTGCGTCTGACGGGAGAGGGAGTTTTTCTCGGCGACATTTCCGGCGCGGGCGGACTTGAGATCGCCGCAGACGGGATTGTCGATCTGCGCGGACGGCTCGACGGTTTCAAGGGCGGCGAGATTGTGGTAAGTTCGGGAACTCTGGTGCTTGAAAATGCCGCGGCGATCCCCGCGGGCGTAAAAGTGAAGACCGAGGGAGACGGTGCACTGCAACTTGTCGATCCGGCTGGATTCGATCCGCAGGCCGGCATGGACGGAACCCGGAATCTGGCCCTGCCCGGCAGACTTGTCGTCACCGATGTCGCGCGTACCGGCGAGGAGCTCGTTGTCGGCCCGGGAGAGACGATCGAAATCTACGGCAGCGGACTTGATGCCTCCTCAAGCGTGGTTCTGAGGTCAGGTTCCACGGTAAGATTCCGCCGGACCGCGACGATCGCGGCGCGGGTTTCGGTGCCGTCGACGGAAAGCGCTACGGCTGATGTCATCATAACCGCCGACCGCGGCGCGGTCGGTACGATAGCTCAGGCCTACTGTTCGCAGGCGCAAGGCTATCTGCATACGGTCGTGGAAGGCGAAGGTCAGGTCGTTTTCGCGGACGGAATCACGCTTGCCGGTTACAATCGGCTGAAACTCAGAGGCGGGAATGCGCTGGTGTCCGGCGGAACGGTAGAGTCGCGGCAGAAGATATATATGTTTTCCGGCGAACTCGCCTTCACGAATTCGGTAATGAGTTTTGAAGGTACCGGCTCATCATTCGAGCTGGCGTCGGAAGAGCAGTGCGGTGACGCCAGAGTGGTGTTCCGGGCCGGATCGAGTTGGAACATGGGGAACAACTGCATTCCTTCGATCGGCCGGGTGGCGGGATTCGAATCGCGTCTGGTTCTCGACGGCGGAACGTGGACCACCGCGACCTACGATCCGATTTATCTCTGTCAATACGGTACAGGCACAGGCATCCTGGAAATCAAGTCCGGTAGGTTCGCCACGAACCGCCGCATTGTCGCCGGCCAAGGCGGCGTTTCGAAGTTCATCTGGCGCGGCGGCACATATGCCGGAATCGCCAACGATTACAATTTCAAGTTCGCCAACCTGATAGAAGGGCCGTTGACGGAGTTGCTTATCGACGGCGATTGCCGTCTGGAACTATCCCGCTTCATGCAGAGTGCGGTTTCCAATTTTAGCCACGGCGCCTCGGTGATGCGCGCGACGCCGGGATCGCGGCTGACGGTCGTTTCCGAAGATACTACTCCGGGGTGGTGCAACCGGCTTGTGCTGCGCGGATTCGAGGGAGACGGACTCTGCCTCAACCTCGTCGCGTCCGGCGTAAACGGCGCCCCGACGGTGGAGATCGCCGATGCGGAAGGTCCGGTTTCGCTTACATGGCAGACGGACGGCGAAGGATCGGTTCGCGCCGTCGGCACATCGCCGGAACTGAAGGCGAACTTCCTCGTTCCGGCCGGAACGCGCTTCGACAATTCCATGACGGCCGGCTGGCACGAGGGCTTTTCGGCGGTCGAACTTGTCGATCTCAAGCTGGAGAAGAGCGCGACTTATGTGCTCCAAAGCGACGGGACCGGAATCGATCCGCTCGTTCTGACCGGCAGATTGACGCTGCCGGAAACGCTCTTCTGGAGTATCGACCGGACGCAGGGGGCGATGCCGGCGGGCAGGGGATTCGTTGCCGCGGAGGCGGCCGGAGGGATCTTCGGCGGATGTGAATGGACGCGCCGGGGAATCGGACGGTCGTATTCGATAGAAGCGCAGGGAAACCGTCTGATCGTCGACATGATCCCTGTCGGAATGTCGGTGATTATACGTTGAAAAATTAAAATGGGAGGTTGTATGCGGTTGAATGCTGCGATCGCGGGATTTGCGGCGGTGATGGCCCTGTCGTCAGGAGCTGATTACGTGCCGGAGAACTGGAATCGGGAAGCCAGACGGAAATTCGCCGATTGCCGTTTCGGGATATTCATTCATTGGGGGTTATACTCGGCGTATGCCCAAGGCGAATGGTATCAGCAGGATGTCTGTCTCGATACGGAAACGTACGGAAGGATCAAAGACGGTTTTTATCCTTCGAAGTTCAACGCAAAGGAATGGGTTCGCGTTTTCAAGGATGCCGGGGCAAAGTATGTCACGATCACCTCGCGCCACCACGACGGATTCTCCTTATGGCCGACAAAGGTCGACGACGGATTCAACATCTCCAATACGCCTTTTAAGCGTGATGTGCTGGGGGAACTTGCCGTTGCGTGTCGTGAAGAGGGTCTGCAGCTCAATTTCTACTATTCGCTTATGGACTGGCACCGAAGCGACTATCCCGCCGGCAAGACGGCACGGGCGGTCTTCGGGGAGCAGAAGGGCGACTACACATCCTATAAGCGATTCATGATGGCTCAGATATCGGAACTGATCGATTGGTACCGACCCGGTGTGATATGGTTCGACGGGGAATGGGAGCACGTGCACCGCCGCTCGGACGGAAAGACGGAAAGGACGCTCGACTGGGAATTCGATGACATCTACGATCTTATTCACCGAAAAAAAGTGCTGGTGGCCAACAACAACCATCTGCCGATGAGGCCGAAGGAGGATGTCCAGCTTTTCGAACGCGATCTGCCGGGGGAAAACAAAACCGGTTTTTCGGCCGGGCAGACGGTGGTCGAGGATCGGCCGATAGAACAGTGTGACGTTATCCAGAAGAACGTCTGGGGATATCGGATCAAAGAAAGAGAGTTCCGTTCCGCGCCCGACGTGGTCCGGCTCATCGTACGTGCGGCGGCGAAGGATTCGAATCTTCTCGTCAACATCGGACCGGACGCCTCCGGACGACTTCCGGCAAAGGCTGTCGAGGTGATGAGAGATGTCGGCGTGTGGATGCGGGAAAACGGATACGCCGTCTACGGAAGTAGAGGCGGAGGATTTTCGAAAGACGGCGGCACGGCCTATACGAGGAAGCACGGAGTGACGTACGCGATCAGCTGGACGGACGGGACGAACAGCATGCCGCGGGTTTCAACGGTGAAAAATTAAAAGAAGGATAAAAATGAAAATCAGGTTGACAGTGTTCTTTTGTGCGTTTGGCGCGCACGTCATGCCGCTCTGCGGCGACAATCTGTGGGTGCGGCACGATAATCTTCTCAGGACGGAAGAAGACTTTGTCCGTGCTTCGAATCTTGTCGAACGCGCATCAAAAGCGGGACTGAACGCATTGGTTCTCGGGTCAATGCTGTTTGATACTCCGTGGGTTTGCAGTGAGAAGAGCCGCAACCGGCTGTTGAAGCTTAAACGTCTTGCCGACGCGTGCGGAATGGAGATTATACCTCATTGCTGGTCGGTCGGCTACGGATCCATGTGCAACATTCACGACGATCTCGTCGAGACCGTTGCGGCGCGCGATCAGCGGTACGTCGCGAAGGGAAACGAGATCGTTCCGTTGAAAGAACCGGTGCGGGTCTTCAACGGCGATCTCGAGCGGTATGATCTGAAATCGAATACGTTTGACGGATGGTATACGGACGGCCCCGGCGTTCAGTCGTTCGTGGATACGGAAATATGTCATTCCGGCAAAGCATCGC
>JAFVZE010000108.1 GCA_017508315.1 Kiritimatiellia bacterium
GACTCCGCCCTCTTCGCGCACCTGCCCGAGGATCTCGGGGCGCATATTGCGCTCGGGGCATATCTGGTTGACGCCGGTAGAGGCGGCCACAATGCACGGATAGTTGCGCCAGGAACGCATCCAAGACTTAAGCGAACGCTTAAACTGCTCTGTGCACTTGGGGTCGCGGCGGATCGCTTCATGAACGTAATAAATCGACGGCATACCCGTAAATACCGCAATTCCCACGGAAGACTTACGGGCAAGATCTCCCTCATTCTCCCACCAATACGCCCAATGCTTATGCGTCTCGTACGAAAGGTTGTAGCCGTAAAGATGAACATCCGACGCGTTTGCCGGAAGCCCCTGATTCCAAAAGCCGCGAAACCGCTGCACATGACCGTTGAGCATGATCTCCTTGCCCTCGCGCCAGATCTCGCGAAAGCCGATCATCGAACGCGGACGGCGTGAATCGCATTCCTTGCCGCCAACCGCCATTTTTACTCTGCAATCGTAAGTTTTGGCATTGGCGACAGGCTCCCATGCGACGATATCGTCCGTCCACGGCAATTCAACCGTCACGACATTGGAGCCCTTTTCAAGTTCGGAGATTTTTTTAGCCCGCTTAAGAACCGGAGAGCCTTGCAAGTCAGAAAGCTCGACTTCAACGACGGCGCGCACGCGATCAAGGGACTCAATCTCAACCTCGACGAAAAGTTTCTTCTCGCGCCACGAAGGACGCGCAAAAAAATCATCAATCCACGCGACGCTGCGCGGCACAAGCGCGGCGGCGGAAAGACGGTGCCTTCCGTCGCGCCTCGCGCCTGAAGGCTCGTCGCCGCGTCCGTAGTACGCGTCCGCCTTGCGTTCAATGGTCGTGATTTCGTTCTCGACGCCATATTTAAGTAACGGCGCAAGTTCGACCGTACCGTCCGGCGCATACGCGGTACCGGCCTTCTTTCCGTTCACCATAACATCCACCTCGCAAAAGGCGAGCTTCTGCTCATAGCGAACGCTCTTACCCTTCCATTCAGCGGGGATAAGAGTTTTTCCTTCTTTAAATGCAGCCAACGCAGAGAAAGCAGCAATCGTTGCAGCAAAAAACAAACGTATTTTCATATTTGAATTATATCAAATCAAACCTGCCGCACAACCCCCTCCTTTGAGGGGTATTGTTTTATTCCAACATAAAGGGCGGCTTCGTCTCGAAGCCGCCCTGCCCTTTTACCTGTCGCTCACGCTAACGCGGTAGAACCCAGAATCATCCTGAGCCTTCGCCCGCAATACCATTTTGGCTTCACCCGTCGACTGAATAGGCACATCAATCTTATCCCATGAGGGAGCATTGAGCAAACGCTTGTATTCAAGCGAGTAAAACAACCCTGAAATAGTATCAGGAACCGTTATACAAAATTCTCCGTTGTCGAGCATTACATCCAATATGGAAGGCCGGGCACTTTCATTAAGTTCAAGCGCGACCACTTGCGCTCCGCCTGTGGAGGAATCGGACACTTTCACCGTATAATAGCCGGGGAAGGTGCAAACAACCGATCCGTCAAGCGTCACACTTCCGGTTTCAGGATCAATAGAGACTTTGGATCCTTGCGGGATTACGATTTCCATTCCGCTCTTGGCTTCTTCAGCGAGCTTGCCAGGCTCGACATCGACGCCGTCTACCTGCGGTTTTGGAAGCGTCTCCGGCTCGCCGCCGCCCACAAACGTGAGGCGAACTATCACGACGCCGCTCCCGCCTTTCCCAGACAAGTAGCCGTGGTTTCCGCCGCCGCACCCGCCGCCGCCGCCGCCGAGACCGTCAGCACCCGCCCGACCGGCGGCGTAAGCCCCCGCGGAACCGGAGCCGCCGCCGCCAAGTCCGCCGACACCGCCTGCCGTCGAACCAGCTCCTCCACCGCCGCCTGCATAGCAAACGCTCTCTCCTGTTATGTCGCTCAACCTGCCCTCGCCGCCGTCTCCGCCCTGCGTGGCTTGATAGCCCACGCTCGCTCCGGGCTTGCCTGCGCCGCCGCCGCCAGATCCTGCATTCGCTATGCTGGTTGCACCGCCTGCATTGCCATACCCCTCGAACGGGGAACCAGCCTGCGTCGCGGCTCCGGGAGAAGAATAAGAAGTCCAGCCGCCGCACCCGCCGTCGCCGCCGCCGCTCCCGCCGGCCGCGCCAGGCTTCCCTTCCGCGCCTCCTCCTCCGCCGCCGTAGGCAAGCGCTATGCAGTCGCCGCCTTTCGTTATCGACGAATCGCCGCCGCTACCGCCCACGATCGATCCGGTATTATTTACACTCGAGCCGCCCGCACCCACCGTAACGTCATAAGTTCCAGGCGTGAAAACGACATCGGCCATTTCAAGAAAGCCGCCGGCACCGCCGCCGGCCGCACGGCCGTTGCCGCCCTGACAGCCGCCTGCTCCGCCGCCACCGACAACAAGAATACGCGCTGACGCGGAAGAGGCAAGAGTAAACGACGATACAGCCGTCGTATTCGAGAATACGAGCACGAGATCACCTCCATCCCTGTATTTGGCGAAGGTGTTTTCAATTGCTGAAACTTCGGCATCCCCTTCAACCACTGCCGGCTTATCTACAATCGCAAACGTGAGCGATTTCGAAAGTTCCGTCCAGTTTTTAGAAGCGGCCACAGTCCATTGCAATGTATAAGAGCCTTTTGCTACCGGCATTTCACCATCCCAGGGTTCGCCGTTCAAAGTAGCCGTCACCTCGCCGAAACGCGCAAGCGGTGATGTAACAACCCCGGCTGAACTGCCTAAAGTCCATTCCGTCTCGGTAATACTGGCCGGTCGAGTCCATTCGTTAAGAGCCTGAGCGATGAACCACGAAATCTTACGCTCATTGGCACCGGCATCTGCCCACTGTGTTCCTTCAGGATTTGACAATACCACCGTTGCCTCATAAGTGCCGGCATCAACTGCCGTATTTCCTGTAACTTCGTAGCCGTCACCGGGGAGAACGCCAACCTGCTCCTGACCTGTGTACACAAGGCCAGAAACGGCAGAGGGTAATGCTATCTGCGTTATTTCCGGAGTCGACGGATCTGGCGACTGAGGCGTGTCCGCATCCAGACCGAGAATGCGCACATAAACGACACCGTTGCCACCCTTGCCGGAATATTGATTGGACTTTGAGGCCGCTCCTCCGCCGGAGCCCTTACCGTCCTCACCTGCTGCGCCGTCGCCGCCGTTTGGAGTGGCGGCATTTCCGCCGCCGCCGACGCCGCCGCGCCCGGCCGTGGTCATCCCCGAACCGCCGCCGCCTGCGGCGTACGTGACAACCGTGCCGGTAATTGCAGACTCCTCGCCGTAGCCGCCGTTACCGCCGACTTCATAGGATCCCGCCAAGCCCGCCTGTCCCGCGCCATTGCCGCCATTGCCGGAGTTCAAGATCGAGCTTCCCTGCCTGCCGCCGACGCCGCCCGGGGCGGTGATAATCGGCGCGGACGTCTCACCCGCCATGGACACGGAAGACGGCTCGCCGTTATTACTGGGGACATCAGTTGCCCAGACGGCCTGCACTGCCGCACCGCCGGCACCGACGACAACATCGTAGGTTCCCGCCTCAAGGGAGACCGCCTTACGCTCGACGAAGGCGCCGCCATCTCCTCCGCCGGACCGACCATGCCCAGCCTCGACCGCGCCGCTACCGCCGCCGCCAACCGCAAGAATCCAGGCTATCGCCGGCTTTGTAAGCGTGAAATGCCCCGTCGCCGAAGGATCGACAAATGTCAGGAGAGTCTGCCCTTCGACAGTGGACTTATTGCCTGAAACGACCGAAACCTCGCCGTCGTAAGGCGCATAGACGGGCTGATACTCGTCGCTGCCGAGAATCGTTCCTGACGAAAAGGCGTTACCGTAGAACCGGGCCTCGACGTCGTCCCAAAGTCCAGCTTCGCCGCCAATCCGAAGAGGACGGAGCGAGCGCACGAGAACACCGCGTTCGCGTACTTCAATCGAACGGTAGCGAATGCGCCCGAATGAAAGCGAGCGCACGCTCCCGTTGGCAATGTCGTTGTCCCAGCCGAGATTGTCCGCGCCGAAGAGGAGATTCGTCGAATCGCCGAACCAGTCCGACGTGAACGAAGCGAACGTCGCTCCGTCGCGCGAAAGGCCGTTCGCGCCCATCGTCAGCGTATGCCATTGGCGATCAAGGGGAATCTGAAGGACACGCTCGCTCGTGCCGCCCCAGTCCGCCTCTGTCGCTCCGTCAGCCTTCTGCACGAAACGAAAATACGTCTCGTCCCATCCGTGAGAGCCAAAAACCGTCGCAGGATACTTTTCAGTCGGAAGCGTATCGGTGGCGTACTCGACGGTAACCGTCGTATTTGAGCCTGGCCACACCTGCGGATCGAAATACGACGCGCCATCCGTCTCAACCCAGTCAAGCGACTCGTCCGTCGCCGTAACAACATACGTAAGTTCGTGGGTCAACGCGGTGAAGTTCTTGCTCTCCGGGGCAGTGAATACAAGCGTATGCTCACCGACAGTGTTCGCAAGCACACCGCTCTTCCAATCGAACGGCTGGCCGTCAAGCGTTGCCGTCACTCCCTCGGAGGGAACGAATGCGTTGAGCGTGGGGAGCTCGCCGTTCGCTGCGAAACGCGAGCGGCTCAACTTAGGAGCGTCCAGCCAGACGTCGCTCTTCTCGATGATGAAGGTAGCCTTTTTCACGCCGCTTCCGCCGCCGACCCAATGCTTGTCGGGATCCGCCAACGAGAAGGAAAGCTCGTATTCGCCCGCGTCTGTCGCACCGGCGAAAGGCTCCATCACGCAACCGTCAAGACGCACGACGGGGGAACGGACAGTCCCATCATAAAAGACATGCGGCACGAACGGTACGGCTACGGCCGACAAGTCACCTTTCAGAGCGCCAGCCTCCCAATAGCTGACGACCTTAATAAGCCCCTCGTCCTCACACTCCTTCAGCGTTTTTGCAAATTCCTCAAACTGTTCCTTGGTAAGATCCTGGTAGCCTGAGTCGCTATTGCATCCGTGAAACATCAGTGTGATCGACTTAGTCCCGCTCTTCGACTGGTTCTGGAACCAGGTCTTGAAATTCCCCGTCCCTGGCCAGGTGCGGTTCGGCGTCTCGGGTAGCATACCGGCCAGCATGGCGCGCGATTCAAGTTCTCCGTTCTGCCCGACATGATTGCCCGGAAAGCAGAAAATGCGGCAAGGCACTCCGATCTTCTGCGAGATCTGCTGCTGTCCCAGATCCATCTCATAGCGCAGGACCGATTCCGGCTTGGGATTCCAACCCTCTAAAAGAGACTCGGGATGCGACTTCGAATGGAGTGCTATCTCGTGCCCGCGTGCAGCCAGTTCGGCGACTTTCGCCCAATCCATCGTCGCCCCGCTGCGCGAACGGCCCGTCTGATTGACAATAATGTTAAACGTACCGCGATAGCCGTACTTCTCGAGCGCAGGCGCAACAACGGAATAATGGCTGCCATAACCGTCATCGAAGGTCAGCGAGACCATCATCGCGGGGCTTGGATCCTCCGGCTCCTCCGGATCCTCTCCGTCATCGGTGGGTGGCTGGGATACGGATACGCTAAAAGGTATGCGCTTTTCAAGTCCAGTGTAATTTTTAGTCTCGGCTACAGAGAATGTAATCTCGTAATTCCCAGCCTCCAGAGTCGCCAATTGCTCAGTACTATAACTTGCCGCTACCGTACCGAAAGACGCCTCGCCCTCATCAACAACGGTACTGCATTTTCCCGCCTCCCAACCGGTAGCTGAAATGGAAGGCTCGCGCAACCAAGAATTCGCGGCCTTTGAAATTACAAATTTGTAACTTTTCGGTTCAGAGGTGCCGTCGACCCATACAAAACCTTCATTCGGTGAGCATGTAATCGTATACTCGCCGGCATCCGTCCAACCGGTGTTTCCGGAAACGATGCAGTTTACACCCCCCGAAAGTTCCGCTGTCTTGAGCGTTCCATCGTAAATCACCGCTGCAGGCGCAGAA
>JAFVZE010000109.1 GCA_017508315.1 Kiritimatiellia bacterium
ATGGCGCGGCCAATCTGAAGATTGCCGCGCCATCCGGAGGACGCGCAAATCGCCCATATCAAAATGTGCGTACCGTTGCCCGAACCGAAGACGTCACATTGACAAGGCACGGCTTAAGCATCAATAAAAAATCCAACACCGCTATCACTGTACAACAGTTGCACATTCGAGTAACCCATTACTTGCCGCGGCGCTCGACAGGTCCGGCGCACGCGGCGGTACGGTGCGAACTTTTGGTATAATGTCGCCCATGCACATAAAGCTCACAAGAATGGACGGCAGTCCGATCTGGCTCAACGCGTCTTTCATCGTCACGATCGAACCGCATGAAAGAAGCGGCGGCAGCATAGTCGTACCTATCGGAGACGGACTGGACTACGAAGTGAAAGAGCCGCCCGCGACGGTATTGGCGATGCTCGACGGCGCACCGGTTCCGGCGGTAGTGCCGGTTCCGACGACCGATGCTCTTGATACCGCAGCTGCGCAGGACGCTTCGGAGCGCATCTCCAAAGCGGAAGACGACTCCGGCAAAAGAACGAAGACGGTGAAAAAGACCGCAAAAAAGCCAAAGGCCGAGCCGGACGAAAAAATTGAAGCCGAAGCGGACAAGGGGGAATCCCCTTTGAAGAAGAAGGTCGCGACCAGAAGCCGCAAGCAGAAAAAAACGCCTCTTGAACTCAGCGAATCGGAGTTGGAGCGCCTGCGCAAACTTTCTCCGAAGTCGCTCAGGAAACTGAGCAACACCATCTCGTCCCAATTCAAGCCTGCAGACGCCGAGAAGACGATAACGTCCCTGAAGGAACACGACGTCATCGACCTTGAAGGCGACCACGTCATCTGGAAAGATTAGATTTCTTTTACTATGCGCCGGTTCCAAGCGCCTCGGCCAGAAGATCGATTCCCCGGAGATTCTTGTCGTTGTTTTCAGGCGTATCGCAGGCAGACCATGGCGCCATCAGGAATCCCTTGAGACGTTCCGGGGCGATCACTTTCCGCCCGAGCTTCACAAGTTCGCCGATAACATCGTCGGCGCCGATTCCCAGCTGTTTACGTCTCCAGCCGATCCAGTTGGTGCCGCATGGGACCTGATCGAAACCGGCCTTCTCGAGATCATAGAAATTCTGCAACCGCTCTTTCTGCGATTTCGCCCTGTAGTCGGCTATATCGAAGCCGCCGTACGATTCGTCGTAATACCAGTTTGACAGCAGAACGCTCTTGGGACAGCGCGTCATGAACTCGGGATGATGCCAGCCGTAGTCGCTCCATATCCATGCGCGGCAACCGGCATCTTCCGCGCACTTTACCGCATAGAGCATGTCATGCCACCACAACTCGCCCTGACGCATCACAAAGTAGTTGCGGTTGCCGATCCAATCCGGCGCCTCTTCATCGTACCCGAGATGGAAATAGCGGGGATGCTCAAAAATCTCCGCGACATCGCGTATAAGATCGCGCTGAACGCGGTAATATGTTTCGGTTGTGAGCATGCGGTGATAATCCTTGAGCCAGCCGTCGTGCGTCGCGGAGAAATTGAGTTTCGGAACGGCCTCGATCCCCATTTTTCTCAAGCGACGCACTTCATCGCGCATCCGATCCGGCGACCAGGACCCTTCGACGGCGAGTTCGGGATGGCTCGGAAACACCAAGCCTTCACCGATATCTATGACAAGCGTATTTAGCTTTCGCTCCGACATGCGCTTGACGCAGGCGTTCCAATATTCCTCTTTTAGCTCAAGTCTGGTCTTGGGCTGATGTTTGGTGCCGACAAGCGTATTCTGCAGCGCCGGCGGCAGCCATTCGCACCACATATTGCGCCCGAGATGCAGCAGCACCGCCTTCATGGCCTCCGGACCTTCCGCGTAGACGGGCGATCTGCCCGAATCCGCGATTGAACGGCAACCGACACCCGCCGCCGCACACGCGGCGGCACCGATGAACGAACGTCTGTCTATCATACTGTCAGAATAGTCTATGGTTGTTTTGTTTTTTCCAATGCTATCAAATATCGGTTATCCGCGTCAACTTCACCGCGACAGAGCAGGAAATTCGCGCTGTATTTCAACGCGGATTCAGCGAGCATCAGGACATCTTTACCGCTGAAACAGTTTTCTGATATCCTCGACCCGATCCTTGGCGCATACGAGCGTGGCGCCGGCGGTATGCACAACAACGATATCGTCAACGCCGACCAGCGCGACGACATGGCCGTCCTCCCCGACAACGATCGAATCCGACACCTCGTGCAGCAGGGTCTTGCCGATGCAGACGTTGTTGTTCCTGTCGGACGGGAAATGATTCGCTACCGATGTCCACGACCCCACGTCATCCCATTTGAAAGAACTTTCGGCGACGAGGATGTCGTCTATCTTCTCCATAACGGCGTAGTCGAACGATATCGCGCGCACGGAAGCGTATTCGCGTTTCAAAAGCGAATCGACGTTTTTCGCCTTCGCCACCTTGTCTATGAGCCCGCCGATATCCGGAGCCGCCTTCGCAAACGCCTCCGCCAGCGAATCGGCGCGCCAGACGAACATTCCCGAATTCCAGAAATAGCCGCCTTCGCGAAAATATCTTCCGGCGGTCTTCGCGTCCGGCTTCTCGACAAAACGCCTGACCCTGCGAAAGCCGGTTCTGGTTTTCAATGCGACGGCGTCCGCGTATTCTATATACCCGAACCGGGTCGCCGGATAATCGGGCACGATGCCCATCGTCACCACCGAAGAACTTCCGGCGGCTGCCGTGACCGCATCTTTAAGCACCCGTCTGAATCCGGTTTCAGGCGTCATCAGCTGATCTGCCGTCAGAATGCATCCGACCGCCCTGTCTCCGCCGTATTTCCTGACAAGCCCGCAGGCGACGGCGGCGGCGGCGGCGGTATTGCGGCGGCAAGGCTCGCCGATGATGTTCTGCGTCGGAATGTGCGGCAGCGCCTTGCGCGTCATTCCCACAAGATTTTTGGCGGTCAGGACAAAAATACGTTCCGGAGGCACCACCCCTTTGAGACGATCCGCCGCGTACCGGATCAGCGGCTTGCCGCCGAAAAGGGACACAAACTGCTTGGGGCGTTCCGGAGTGGAAAGCGGCCACAGCCGTTCGCCGTTTCCTCCGGCCAGAATGATCGCAAATACAGGCATATTCCTCTCGACCTCGGCAAAAAAATAAATCCGGATGGTGGGCGATACTGGACTCGGACCAGTGACCCCTACCGTGTGAAGGTAATGCTCTAACCAACTGAGCTAATCGCCCGAAATAGAAGTCGCCGTATAGTATACCATAACCGCAGCGGCGATTTCAAGTCGAAACCGCCTACTTGGCAAGTCCGCCCGCGATGACCGCGATGATCATTGCGGGAATCACCCACCTGTAAAGCATCCGCGACCAAAGCGGCAGATCCGGTCCGTCGCCGGCGGAAGCCTCTTCCCTGAAACCGGAAAAGCCCCAGCCGAACCGGCTGGAGACGAAGATGCATACCGACAGCGCGCCCAGCGGCAGCCAGAACTGGCTGAAAACAAAGTCCTCCAGTTCAAGCGCGCCGGGAATGAAAACCGCCGGCAGCGATCCCGCGGCCACCGCCGCTCCCGTCGCCAGCGCCACACGCGCCCGCCGCCATCCGGTTTCGTCGACGATCCCGCCGATTATGCACTCGAAAACCGCGATGATCGTGGTGAACGCGGCAAGACTCAGAAACAGGAAAAACACCGTGCCCCAGACGCGTCCGCCCTCCATCGCCGCGAACACTTTTGGCAGAGCTTCGAAAATAAGTCCGGGTCCGGCGTCGACGGCGATGCCGTAGGTCGCGGACGCGGGAAAGATTATAAGCCCGGACACAAATGCGACGAACGTGTCGACAACCACGATCAACGCGCTTTCCTTCACCAGAGACTGCCCCCTGTCGATATAGCTGCCGAATATCGTCATGCACCCCACCCCGACCGAAAGCGTGAAGAACGCCTGACCCATCGCGTCGAAAATCACCTTGGCCGGTCGCGCGGCGACCTTCGACCAGTCGGGTTTGAGATAGAACTCCAATCCCTTCGACGCGCCTTCCAGTCCGAGCGCCTTCACCGCCAGCACCACGATGAGCGCAAGCAGCGCAAGCATCATCCATTTGGTCATGCGCTCGACGCCGTTGCGCACGCCCACGGAGCAGACCGCCGTCGCCGCGGCGACCGACGCCAGCATGAATACCGCGCACGAGCGGCAGTCCGCGAGCATCGCCGAAAAATCCGGAGCCGCGCCGAAACGGACGTACGATTCGGTAAACCGCAGCAGCCAGCCTCCGACATCCGTATAATACAGCATCAACAGCGCATTGCCGGAAAAGATGACCGAGCCGATGATATGCCATGTTCTTCCGCGGCGCCGGGCCAGCGAGCGCAACGCGCCTGAAATGCCGCACCTTGAGGCTCTTCCGAGCGAGAGCTCGGCGATCAGCAGCGGAAAACCGAAAAGCGCGAGAAACGCGAAATAGACGAGCACGAACGCCGCGCCTCCGTTCTGTCCGACGATGAACGGAAAACGCCACACGTTTCCCAGTCCGACGGCGCAACCGGCCGCCAGCATGATGAAGCCCAATCTCCCGCTCAATTTCTCGCGCATGACCTTCTCCCGATCCTCTCTCAGCGGAAGCCGAGAATTTTGTGCAGCTGCACCGAGAGCGACCAGCCATCAAGTTCCGACAGCACCGACTTCGCCGTCGCGAAGTCGATTTCACCTCCCCGGTCGCAAGGCGAAACATAATAATCGGCGGCGCTTATCAGGCGTTTCATCTCCCTGCAGAATCCGGCGGCATCCTCTCCCGAGGCGACTATGCGCACTTCATCGGCGCTGCGGAGCATGGTCTGCGGATCGTACCGCCCGGCGAACTCCATCTTCGGCGAAACCGCGACATAATCCACGAACTGCAGCCATTGCGCAGCCACAAGCCCGTTGGTCTCAACCGCGATCCAATATCCGAGACTCTTCAGACGCGCAATCAGCTCGGGCATTTCCCGCGCGATAGTCGGCTCGCCTCCGGTAAGCACCACGCTCTTCGCCCTGAAAGTTGAGATTTCCGCCGCCAGTTCCTCGAGCCCGACCGAAAATTTCCGCTTCGTTTCCGTGTCGCACCACGGACAGGCGAGATTGCAGCCGGCAAAGCGCACAAACACGCAGGGCCGCCCGGTATTGCGCCCTTCCCCCTGCAGCGACTCGAAAATCTCGACCAGATCGTACATGATTCTCAAAGGCGCCTAAGGACGCTGCGGATGGAACGTTCGCGCGATTCGATCGACTCACACAGACGGAACTGCACCCGTGCGCGGTTGAGATTCTGTTCCGGCGTCTTGGTTTTGAAATAGACGTTGCCGTTGAGGTAGTCCTGAAAGAACCTGAGCCCCAGTTCGAAGGGCAGCAGCCTGATCGAATCGTAGAGATATTCCCGGTCGGCCTCGGTCAGAAACGCCCCCGCCTCGCGCATATATCCCCTGCAGAACGCCGTGCACAGATCCTCGTCGAAAACCACTTTGGACAGATTCGTCTCCTCTTCCCCGGCCGGATTGCAGATGGAGCGCAGCGCATCGCCGAAATCGGCATGGATCAGCCCCGGAGAGACGGTATCAAGGTCGATCATCGCCGTCCCTTTGCCCGTCACCTCGTCGATCATGATGTTGTTCACCTTGGGATCGCCGTGAAACATCCGCTTGACCAGTTCTCCGCCGCGCTCCGCCTTCTCGAGGCACAAGGCGAGGTCGCGCCGTTCGGCGATGAATTTCGCGCAGCGCTTGGCCTCCATCGACGAGACGAGCAGTTCCTTGGCTTCGGGCTTTTCCAAAACAGCGTCGTAGCCGGCGAGATAGCCGGAAGTGACATGGAAACCGGGCAGCGGATTCTCCACGCGCTCCGGCGGCATGTCCGAAACCAGATAGTGGAAATGTCCGAGCACCGAGCCGCATTCGAGAGCGTGTTCCGGTCCCTGCGCGACATCGAACGCTCTGGCGCTCATTATGCGGGTGATGACACGCCACACCTCGCCGCGCTCGTCGACGGCGTAAGATCTGGAGTCTCTCGCCTTGATTATCCGCGGCATCTGCCATACGCGGTCATCGCGGCCGGCCTGCGCGTCCGAGCGCAGCTTCTCATGGCAATGCATGGTCACGTGATGCATATTGTCCATGATGATCTCCGGGCGCTGGAACACGTTGCGGTTGATGCGCTGCAAAATCACCTGCGACTCGGTGAAGGTGTTGCGGAAAATCGCCAGATACGTGTCGTTGATGTTTCCGGAGCCGAAAGGCTGGAGCGCCACCAGCCGTCCGTTCACGTTGAATCTGCCCATCAATACCGAAAGATCCATCGCCGTGCTCCTTTCACCTGCCGCGGCGGCAAGGGACGAAATCTATCCGCCGCTGCCGGAAATCGACCTTGGCAACATTCACCGTGATGCGGTCGCCCACCCGCCAGGACTTCCCTCCGGGAACGCTCAGGCTCATGTCGCTTTCGTTGAAGCGCACGAACCTGTGCGAAAGCAGGCTGACGTGCACCAGCCCGGAAACCGCAAGTTCCGGGATCTCCACGAAACACCCGAACGGCGCGCATTTTGAAATCACCGCCCGATAGTCCACAAGCACGCGCGAATTCAATTCCGCTTCCATGAGACGGAACTTCTTGATCTCGAGCAGAGCGCGTTCGGCGTCGGCGGCGTTCTCCTCCATCGCGCTCGCGTGTTCCGCCCATTTCGCGAGCAGTCCCGGCGCGACTCTGGCGTTCGACCCGGAAATTCTCGCGGCGAGCTGACGGTGCAAAGTGAGATCGGGATATCTCCGGATCGGCGAAGTGAAATGGGCGTAGTACTTTTTCGCCAACCCGAAGTGTCCGATCGCGCGCGAATCGTAGAGCGCCTTTTTCATCGACCTCAAGACCATGACAGCGATGGTGGCGTACAGCGGATGGTTCCTTATCGACCTGAGGAACTGGGCGAACACCTTGGGATTTTCGATATTGCCGAGTTTTACCCCCAGACCGCGGAGTTCCGCGCGGAGCGACAGAATCTTCTCCGGATCCGGCGGCTCGTGGAGACGGGCGAGAATCTTGATCCCGTTCGACCAGAGCTCCTTCGCCACCGCTTCATTGGCGGCAACCATGCACTCTTCGATCATCTGATGGGATTCGTCGTTCTCGCGCAGCACGATTCCCGTCATCTCGCCGTACTCGTCGAGCTGCACTTCACTTTCCGGCACCGCCAGATCGAGCGCCCCCGCGGCGAAACGGCGCTCGCGCAGCTGCCTCGCCAGCGAATCGACCGCCCGGATCGCGCGGTCCACCTCGACCGGCCTGCGCCCGCGCCAGAATCCGGCGACGCTACCGCCGTTTATGACGCTCATCACCTGTTCATAGGTGAATCGCGCCTTGGAGCGGATGACGGATTTGGCGAACTCGCGTTTTATCATCTCGCCCGCCCGGTTGAAAGTCATGAAAACCGAAAACGCCAGCCGGTCTTCGTTCGGGACGAGCGAACATACCCCGTTCGAAAGCTCCTCCGGCAGCATCGGCACGACCCGGTCGCAGAAATACACGCTCGTCGAACGGCGGTACGCTTCGCGGTCGAGCGCGGAGCCGGGGCGCACGAAATGCGAGACGTCGGCGATATGCACACCGAGAACGCGGTTGCCCCTGCGGTCGGTCTCGAGACTGAGCGCATCGTCGTAATCGCGGGCGGTCGCCGGGTCGCAGGTGAAGATGAACTTCTTGCGCAGGTCGAGCCGGTCGCCAGGTTTGCGCAGGGCTTCCGAAACCATGACGGCCTCACGGCGCACCTGCGACGGAAAAGCGTCGGGGAGTTTGTAGAATTTCATCACCGCCGCCGTATCCTCTCTGGGAGTTTTTCCCGGCGGGGGGAACATCACCTGTCCGTTCTCGTTTTTCATATCGTCCCGAAATTATACCAGAACCCAACCCGTTGAACGTCTGCCGTATTCAATCAGCCCGATCTTGAGCCCTTCTCCTTGAGCCAAACAGCCCAGATCGACACTTCGTACAGCAGACAGAGCGGAATCGCCATGAACATCTGACTCATCGGATCCGGCGGCGTGAGGAACATCGAAAATACGAACGAAAGCACTATCGCGATGCGGCGCTTGTCCCTGAGGCCCTGAGCGGAAATGACTCCGAACCATCCCAGCACGAAAATGATGAGCGGCAGCTGGAACACCAGCCCGAAGGCGATGATCGTCTTGAGCACGATTGAAATATATCCCTCGATGCGGATCGTCGTAACCGGCAGCCCGACCCACTCGTTGATCTGCTGAAAAACGAGCACCACCATCGGCAACGTTTTCGAATACGCCAGACCGACCCCGGCGAGGAAGAGCGCCGAGCCGAAAATCAATATCGAAAGCAGGATTATCTTCTCGCGGTTGGTAAGCGCCGGAAAAACGAACCGCAGCAGCGAATAGACGAGGAACGGAAACGAAATCGCGGTCCCGCCCCACAGCGAAATCGACATCGCCGTGGTGAAGCCGCTCGTAAGGTCAAGCCCCTGGAGCATTTCCTCGCTGGTCGCCGCGGGACTCTTGAGCCAGGAAAGGATATGAGGCGAGAATACCGCCGCGATCACCACGCACACCGTCCAGGCGACCGCCGCGAAAACGAACATATCGCGCAGCGCCAGAAGATGCTCAAGCAAAGGCCGGGGCGGATCGTTGCGCTCGTCAGGATTCTGCAGAAGTTTTATCGCCATCGTTCACGTTCTCATTCGCGATTTCATTTCCCGCGGCGGCGTCCCCTTCCGTCTGCGCTTCGGCGCTCTGCGCGCCTTTTTCCTCCGCAGAGTCTCCGGCGTCGGAGAAATCCCCGCCCGGATAGCCGCCCTCGCCGTAGTAATCCCCGTCCATGTAATCCCCGTCACGGTAATCGACGGAATCGAATTCCCGCCCGTAGGCCTCGGCGCCTTCGGCAGGCGGCTCGTCGGGGATGGAGACCGCATCCTTCACTTCTTTTTCCGCGACGTTGATGGCGTTGTTCAGTTCGGTGTCCATCTCCATAAGCTGGCGCTTGAAACTTTCGGCCGCCCGACGGAACTTGGCGTAGTAATTGCCGAATTTGCGTATGGTGGAGGGCAGATTCTTCGGTCCGACCACGATAAGCACGACGGCGAGCAGCACAAACCACTCGCCGACGCCAACGCTATCAAAAACAACCGCTAACGTCATCTAACCGGCGCTCGCTTATTTCTGGTAGATGGCGAACTCGCCGCGACGGTTGCGCGACCAGACGGATTCGCCGCTGCCGATGACCGCCGGCTTCTCTTCGCCGTAGCTGCGCGTCTGAATGCGGTCGGCGGAGATGCCGCTCTGCACCAGATAGTTGCGGATGATGATGGCGCGGTTCTCGCCGAGCGACATATTGTACTCGTTGGAGCCGCGATCGTCGCAGTTGCCCTCGACGACGACGACACGGTCGGTCTTTTCGGTGAGGTGCTGCGCGACGGCATCGATCTTGCCGAGTTCGCCCTGAGGAACCACGGTCGAATCGAAACCGAAATACACTGGCGCGAAATCGACATCCGTGCAGCGCGTGTAGAGGTCCTCGAACTTTCCTTCCGTCATATCGGAAAGCGAACCCTCCTGAGAAGAGGAAATATCCATTCCTTCGCCTTCACCGGAACCGGAACCCGCACCTTTGCCGGCCTTGTCGTAGCGGCATCCAGCCGACGCGAAAGCGAAAACGAGCGCAAAAACCGTCATGATTGTCGAGAATTTCATCTTTATAATCTCCTTTTAGAAATTGATATTTCATATGATACCAAAAAAACCACCCGCAATCAATCACAATCGCATCGCAACCGGAATCCGCGCCTTTTTACCTCTTCTTGGCGGCACAGATTAAGGCTATTCCGCGGCGCATTCGATTTTGCGATTCTTCAGAATGCGCCGGGCATCGAGCGCAAGCACGTAAATCACCTTTGACAATCCGTTCATGACCGGTTCCGCCGAACAAAGACAAAACCCCAGATTTTGAAGAGGTATTTGAAGTAGATAAGCCACATGGCGCTCCAACAACCGTTCGCCTTGAGCGCTTTCAGATCTTCTCTATTGATAACGATATTGCTCCTGACGCCGGATGTCGAAGCGCCGCCCATGCGCATAACGACAACGTCCTCGTTGAGATACCGGCTACGGATGCGGTGCTTCCACATATAACGCATGACGAGTTCGAAATCCGCGCATATGCGATAATCGAGCGAATACGCGCCGAACTTCGCAAAGAGTTCGCGTCGACAATAAAAACTCGGGTGCGGCACCATGACGGCGAAACGGAACATCCACGGACGGAAACACTTCGCGCTGCAATAGCGTACGGTTTTGGCGGAACGGACTTCATCGACAGTCCTCCCTTCCCTGACAAACCGGATATCCGCGTAGACGCAGTCGACAGCGGAAGAGCGGAGGAGCGGAGGGGCGGAAGAGTTGTCGGTTGAGAGTTGAGAGTTTAAAGTTGTCCGCTTCGAAGGATTGAATGCCGAGACGATTTTCGCGAGAGTATCATCTGCCGCCAGAACATCATCTGCGTTGAGAATCCCGACGACATCCCCCGTGGACATCTTGATGCCCTTGTTGATGGCATCATACATCCCTCTATCCTTCTCGCTGAGCCACTTGAATTCAAATGTATTCCCGACTTCTCCACCACTTCTCTCCAAACTCCTGACTTCAAACTTTTTGATCATATCGACGGTGCCGTCGGTGGAACCGCCGTCTACGACAATGTATTCAACATCGACGCACTTCTGCTCCAGCACCGAATCCATCGCCGTTCGAATTGTCCCGGCGCTGTTGTAGCAGGCTGTTATCAGACTGATTTTCATCTTAGTGGATAGTGGTTAGCGAGCGAGGCCGTTAGAAAGTTTAGCGACTTCATCAAATAGATCCATTAGCCACTAAAACCCATCTTTTTCTTCCGATCGTGACGGACTGCATTGTATCACATCCAAGGCGGCATGTAAACGGCGTATTTTCGCTGAAAGGGTGAAACTGGGGCCGGCACTCACGCGCATTGTGCTTTTTGTTATAATAGTGCGACTTGGGATTTATGAAAAAGAAATCGGCAGATCTGCGCGGAAAGTTGACAGCCCTCCACTCTCGGATGGGCGACTTCTGGTGGTATTCGCTGATGCTTTTCATCGCCTGCCGCTTTGCCGACGTGCTGAACGCCTTCGTCGGGCTCTGGCTGGTGCCGAAATACGTCCCGCCGTCGGAGCTCGGCGCGGTGATGCCGCTTATGCAGTTTGCGAATTTTCTCGCAATTCCCATCGCCGCTTTCGCCAACACCTTCAGGAATGAACTTACACAGCTCTCAATCAAAAAAGAATTCGGAAAACTGAAAACTCTGATGCGCGGCGTTTTTATCGCAAGCGCGGTTTTTATCTTCATCGCAACGCTGATCGCCCATTTCGCGCTGCCGGCTCTTCTCGAACGTATCCGCATCGCCGAAGGGTCGCTCGGGCTCATCATCATTGCAACCTCATTCGTCTCGGCTATCTCGCCGATTTATTCCAACGCCCTTCAGTCGCTCAAGAAATTCAAAGCCCAATCGTTCATCAACATAATCGTAGCGCCTGTCAGGTTGATTACAATGCTCATTACCATG
>JAFVZE010000110.1 GCA_017508315.1 Kiritimatiellia bacterium
GAACCACACGTTGTGCTTTTCGTTGGTGATTGTGCAATCCTCGAAGCGGAGCGTAAAATCGTCAGGCTTGCGGCAGACGCCTATCGCCCCGCCTTTATTGGCCGAGAATGTGCAATTTGCGAAAACAATCGATCCCTTCGGTCCGTTGGTTTCGAAATCCATCGGTCCAACCGTGATTTCCGTGCCGGCGCTGTTTCCGCTTATGTGGCAGTTCTCAATCCGGATGCCTATCGGCTCTGAAGACTTTTTCTGATTAGGCAGGAAGATATCAATTCCCTTTCCTGCATTGCCTTCGATGCGGCAGTTGCGCATGACGCAATTGGAGAGGCGGTGGCGGGGATGATCAGGCTCAAAGTCGATACCTGCCGCCGGAGCGGTGCCTTTCGTGTTGCTCAGCACGCAATCCTCGATAAGCAGGTTCTTTGCGCTGCACACGCTGATGCCCTGACGGTGGTTGCCGATGCAGCGGCATTTGCGGATTACGATATCCTGCGCATCGCGTCCGAGACACATGCCGTCACCCCCGGACTCGACAAACGACATATTCTCTATCTTTACCTGCTTTGCACCCAAAAGCGACAGCGCGTATCGCCACTCGCTGCGCGAGTAAGGCGGCTTCTGGTAGTCGCTCTTGCGCATGCGCAACGTGCCTCCCTTCTCGCCAAGACCCGTCAGCGTGGAGTTCGTCACGTATGACATATCAAGAAGAAAATCGCGTTTGCCGTGGAATTCGCCTTTCTTCGCCAGAAGTTCAACGCCGTCCTCGAACACGATATCCGTATTTGAACGCGCCTTGAGCGGACGGACGATCCACGGTGCGCCCCTGTTGTCGAACACCACGCGCTTTGCCCCGGAATCAAGCGCCTTCTGCACAATCTCTGTCGCATCTTCGGCATTCCATCCGAAATCGGAGACCTTAACCATCTTTGCCGGCTCGACACCCTTGACCTCCGACACCTTGCATTCGGTCGGCTGGACCGGGACAGACTTTTCCGCTGCTTTGTCATTTGCCGGAAAGCAGCCTGCCGCAACCGACAGCAAAGAGACTGCCGCCATGCCGTGAATGGAACTTTTCATTTTCATATTGACCTTTCTTAGCGTATAGTGAACAACGAACCTTTTGCCGCCGTAAGACCGTAGATGTCGGCAGAGCCCTCGCCCTCAAAGGAGAAGGTGAAGTCGAACGCCTCATCACCGCCGACCGGAACGGTGAACTCCGCGGGCGTGCCGGCGGCATCATAGGCGGCAAATTTGGCGCCATTGCGCAGAATGGTAAGCGTACCCTCTCCCGTCACCGACACCTTGCCGCCTCGCTTTGCAAACGGCATGGAATTCCACCACTCCAGTCCGAGCAACTCGCCGTCGCCGAGAGCTATCGACGAAACGCCGCCGACAGCATTGGTGATGACGGTGGAAGTCGCCTCCGTTACGGTGATGCGCCTGCCCGAGCCGTTCAGCAGTTTCGCGTATTCCCCGCGCCAATCGGCCTCGAGCGCGCCGCAGTCGGCCTTGCCGTTCATGACGCGCTGAAATCCGGAAATATCCTTGTCGACCGGCAGTTTGCCACCTGTAGCTTCGCTCAACTGCTCGGCGGTTATCCAATCAACGCCGACACTTCCCGGAAGCGGACGGTAATTTTCATCAAGCTTGATGCTGTCACCTGCGCTTACTATGCAAGTTTCATCA
>JAFVZE010000111.1 GCA_017508315.1 Kiritimatiellia bacterium
AAGGTGAAGAAGCTTTTTCAGCAGCAGAACCGCGACGTGGTGTCGGCGATGTCGGAGTTCGCCGACATCGCGCAGAAGGGACGCGATGCGATGGTAGCGGGCGATCTCGACGCGATTCCGGCGCTCGTCAACGCCAATTTCGATCTGCGCGACAGGATTTTCAACGTCGCCGAGGAGAACAGGCGCATGGTCACGGTCGCGCGCGGCTGCGGAGCCTCGGCGAAGTTCGCGGGCTCGGGCGGCGCGATCGTCGGCACTTTCGGGGACGAGACGCAGTTCGCCGCGCTCGCCGCCGCGCTTTCGGAAATCGGCTGCCGGACCATAAGGCCGAAAATCGCGTCCAAAGACGACGAGAAGGCGAAGCTCGATTCGGCTGCCGTATGGAGAAATTCGTGACGCTTAAATGAGTGATTGTTATCGGCCGTGTTTTTTGGTATAATACGCCGCAAGTTTGACCTCGGACTGTAGCTCAGTTGGTAGAGCACGACACTTTTAATGTTGGGGTCGCGGGTTCGATCCCCGCCAGTCCGACCACTTCTCCGCAAGCGTTTCGCGACGGTTTGAAAATCGCGGGTGCTATTGAATTCCGTCCCTTAAAATCGTATAATATCCCCAAAAGGACTCAATGCGCCAATGAACAAGTATCTCGACCAATTCATGAAGACGTTCCCTTTCGAGGGACTTACCTACGACGATGTGACTCTGGTCACCCAGTATGCCGATTTTCTGCCGGACGACACCTCGCTTGAAACCAAGCTGACTTCGCGCACGAAGATGAAAATACCCTTCATCTCCGCGGCGATGGACACTGTCACCGAAGCGCCGATGGCGATCGCCATGGCCCTCGCGGGCGGTATCGGAGTCATCCACAAGAATCTTGAAGACTTTGAGCAGGCCGAGCAGGTCAAGAAGGTCAAGAACCATCTCAACGGTCTTATCGACAATCCCGTCTGCTTCCACGAAGGGGACGACATCAGTTTCCTGCGCAGAGAGAAGGCTGAAAAGAAGTACAAGTTCAACGGCTATCCCGTGCTCGACGCGGACGACCGTCTCGTCGGCATGATCACCGGTTCGGACATGCGCTTCGCTCCGCAGAACGCGATGAAGTTGCGCGATGTCATGCAGAAGTCGCTTCTGACCGCCAAGCCCGGCACATCGCTCAAAAAGGCGTACGAGATAATGCGCGCCAACAAGATCGGCAAACTGCCGCTCGTGGACGGGAAGGGCAGAGTGGTGGGACTCTACAGCTTCACCGACGTTCAGCGCATCGTGGAGAATTCGAACAAGTCCGCCAACTACGACGAGAATTTCCGTCTGCGCGCCGCCGCCTCGGTTTCCGGCGGCAAGGGCGACTATGCGCGGATGGAGAAGCTTGCCGACGCCGGTGTCGACGTCGTGGTCGTCGATTCCGCGCACGGCCACTCCAAGGGCATCATGGACATGACGAAGTACATCGTCAGACATTACCCGAAGGTTGATGTGATCGCAGGCAACATCGCAACCGGCGAAGCCGCGCTCGCGCTCGCCAAGGCCGGGGCGCACGCCGTCAAGGTCGGCATCGGGCCGGGCTCCATCTGCACGACCCGCGTCGTCTGCGGCGTCGGGATTCCGCAGCTCACCGCCGTCTATTCCGCGGCGAAGGCGCTTCGCGGAAGCGGAGTCGCCGTCATCGCCGACGGCGGCATCAAGCTTTCCGGCGACGTTCCCAAAGCGCTCGCCGCCGGCGCCGATTCGGTGATGCTCGGCAGCGTGCTTGCAGGCACCGAAGAATCTCCGGGAGAGAAAATCTACTCCAACGGACGCCAGTACGTCGTCTACCGCGGCATGGGTTCGATGGCCGCGCTCAAGAACGGCAAGGGCAGCCGCGCGCGCTACTTTCAGGACAACGAGTCCGAGGATGATCTCGTGCCTCAGGGCATCGAGGGCATGGTTCCGTATTCGGGCCGCGTCAAGTCGATCATGACGCAGTTCTGCGGCGGGCTTCGCGCTTCGCTCGGATATTGCGGCGCCAGAACCGTCAAAGAGCTTCAGGAGCGCGGCAGATTCTACCGGGTGACCGCCGCCGGTCTTCGCGAGGCGAGACCGCACGACATCACCATAACCAAGGAAGCCCCCAACTACCGCACCTGATGGCGAAAAAGACTTTTCAGGATTACGGCCGGGAATGGCTGGACACGTTGGTCGTCGCGATTTCGGTTGCGATGGCCTTTCGCGCTTATTTTTACGAGCCGTTCAAGATCCCGACCGGTTCCATGCAGGAGACGCTGTGGGGTCACCACACCGTTGCGGGCGCGGAAAAGGGCGCATGGGACGCATTCCCGCTTTCTCTCGTCAAGTTCGCATTCTGCGGCGAGAAAGTGGTGGATTGGAAAGCGCCGGTTTCGGGAACGGTGCGCTGCATGCCGCGCAACGACGGTTACGCCGACGTCTGCATAGGAACCCATCCGCAGGTCTGGAAGCTGCCGACCGACGCCTGCCGGGAGCTGCACGGCAGATTCATCCGCCGGGGCGAGACGCTCTGGAAAGGGGCGATCGTCACGGGCGATTTCATCTTCGTCAACCGCTGGAAATGGAATTTCGTCCAGCCGCGGAACAACGAGGTGATGATCTTCTCCACGACCGGCATCGATCAGCTGCCGCAGGGGACGCATTACATCAAGCGCATGAAGGCGCGTCCCGGCGAGACCTACAGCCTCGAACATCCGGTCGACGGCCGTCCGCGGGAAGTGACGATGGGCGATGACGAATATTTCGCCTGCGGCGACAATTACAACAACAGTTTCGACAGCCGCTACTGGGGGACGGTGCCGCGCGGGAATCTGCGCGGGGTCGCTTCGGTGGTGTTTTGGCCTTTCAACGGATGGAGGATAATAAAATGAGCGAACAGCAGTTGATCCAGACTCCCGGGATTTTCGGGGAAAACGGCAATTTTCTGCTCGAGAGGGAACTGGGTTCCGGCGGCATGGGCGGCGTCTACATGGGGCGCGACAAAATGCTCGACCGTCCCGTCGCCGTCAAGGTGATGCTCAGGGAATACGGCGAGGATGCAGAATTCGTCGAGAAGTTCAAGAAGGAGGCGCAGGCCGCAGCGAAGCTCATCCATCCGAATATCGCCCAGATATATTCCTACGGCATCTGCGACGGGATGCCTTATATCGCCATGGAACTCGCCGCCGGCGGCAGCCTCTTCTCGATGATGAACGCCAACCCCGGCAGAACCGACATTCCACGGGTGCTGAAGATATGCCAGCAGGTCGCGCAGGCGCTGCAGTGCGCCTCCGATCAGGGGTTCGTGCACGGCGACGTCAAGCCGGAGAACATTCTTTTCGACGCCAACGGCAACGCCAAACTCGTCGACTTCGGCCTTGCTTCGATGCAGAAGGACACCGACGAGATATGGGGAACCCCGTATTACATTTCGCCGGAAAAGGTCAAGAAGGAACCGATCGATTTCCGCGCCGACATCTATTCGCTGGGCGGCACTCTATACCACGCGCTGACGGGCGTGGCGCCTTTCGAGGGCGAGGATTCGATCGCGGTCGTCAAAAAGCGTTTCGAGGGGGCGCCGAAGAAACCCAGCGAGATCCGCGATGAAATAACTCCGCAGATCGACGAACTGGTGATGCGAATGCTCGCGCTCGACAAAGAGGCGCGTTTCCCGAGTTTCGAGGCGCTTCTTGAAGCTTTCAAGGAGGTCCTCTCGACCGGTCTCACCGCCAAACTGCCGCTGCCGTCGGCGACGGCGGCGACCAAGCCGGCCACGGCCGGACGCAAAGTCATGGTGCGCGGACGCAGGATGACGATGCGCAGGAAAACCGCCGCCGCTTCCGCGCCGCAGGACGGTGATGCGGACGGAGATTCCCCGGTGTCGCCGGAGACCGCCGCAGGGGAAGACGCCGCAAAGGATGTCGGCGACGAGGAAGAGGAAGGCGGCGGGAATATCGGGCTTAAGGTTCTGGGCGTCGTAATCGGCGTGGTCGTCGCCGTCGCGCTGGTCATCGGAGGACTTGTGTGGTACCGGATCGCCGACAGCAACGCACGCGCCGCGGAAGAGCGCGCGCAGATCGCCGGCGGCTGCGAGAAAGCCAAGGCGGCCATCGCCGACACGGTGGCGAATGCGGTCAAATTCGCCGACGAATTCGACACTTTCGCCCGGCGGGCGGTCGAAGAGTGCCAGAAGCCGACGGACGCGATCGCGAAACTGCTTCCCGCCGAACACGCTTCGCTGCTCAAGCCGGAGACGAGCAAGGTGCTGGAGGATGCCATAGCCTCCACCAATGAAACGTCCAAAATCGAAGCCCCGGCCGCCACGCCCGCGGCGACCAACGCCGCCCCGGCGGTCGCGTCGAACGCTCCGCCGGCGAAGGCCTCCGCCAAGGCGCCTCCCGCCAAGACTCCGGCGAAAGCCGAGACCAAAGCCCCGGCCCCCGCCAAGCCGGCAGCCGCCGATGCCAAAGCGGCCGCACCGGAAAAGGCCGCGCCGCCGCCGGTTGTGGGCGTAATGAACGAACTGTGGGAGCGCGCCTATTCGTGTCTCGCCAGCGCGGTGAAAATCCGCCACGCGGTCCGCCAGATTGTCAAAAAAGCCGCAGAGGCCGGGCAGTACGCGGAGGTCAACCGCGAGAATATGGAAAAGCTCGCAGATCTTTCCCGCGTTATCGTGGACATGCTCGACCAGATAAAGGTTTCGAAGGATGTCGAAAACGTCAGGAAGGGCATCACCTACATCAAGTCCAAGGGCGAGAGCACCGTGCGCACCACCGAAAAGCAGTTGCGCATCGAGCGTCTTCAGGCGGAGCGCAAAGCCAAGGCGGAAGCCGCCGCGGCCGCGGAGAAGGCGCGCAAGGAGAAGGCCGAGGCCGAACACAAAGCGCGGATCGAGTCCGAGACGGCAGCCATCAAAGAGAAGTTCGATGCCGTCGTCGCCATGGGCTGCTTCCGCCAGCTTGACTGGAAGAGCGCGCTCCGGCAGCTTGAGAACGTGAAATCCGAGTTCAAGACCGCCGAAGGGCAGTTGGCCGCCGATATGCAGATACGCAAGGTCAACAATATGAAGAAGACCCACGACGTCTTCATCAGGAGCCTGCCCGGGCACGTGTTCAAAGGCAGGCTCAAAGGAATGAAGGTCTCCAAGGTCAACGACCGCGAGATGGAACTCGTGCGCGTCGACGGCAAGCGCAAGGCGAAGATCACCTGGCAGAAATTCTACGCCAACTTTCCCGGCAATCTCAACGAGTGCATCAACACGTTCGTCGTCAACGGCCGCCAGAACGCAAAGCCACGCCTCAATCTGCGCGACTGGGCCGACGCCATGACCGGCGCGTCGCTCACTATGCAGCTTGTCTGCGCGGAGGTCAACGGCGCGATCGAGCGCAGCGAAAAACTTGCGCAGGAAGCGGTCAAGCAGTTCCCGGAATACGTCAAGGTCGCCAGAGAACTGTTCCCCGACATGAAGTTTGAAGAAGTTTCCGCGAACGAATAATGAACTACCTGACCAAGATACTCAACGCCACCGTCTACGATGTCGCCGTCGAAACTCCCCTCGAGGAGGCGACGGCGCTTTCCAGAAAGTTCGGCTGCCGGTTTCTCCTGAAGCGCGAAGATCTCCAGTCGGTGCACAGTTTCAAGTTGCGCGGCGCCTACAACAAGATGAGCCAGCTGCCAAAAGCGGTTCTTGAAAAGGGTGTTCTGGCCGCGAGCGCCGGCAACCACGCCCAGGGTGTGGCGCTTTCGGCGAAGAAGCTTGGCGTGAAAGCCACGATCGTGATGCCGGTCACCACGCCGGAAATCAAGGTCAACGCCGTCAAGTCGTTCGGAGCGAATGCCGTCCTGCACGGTGACGGTTATTCGGACGCGGCGGAGGAAGCGGCAAGACTCGTCAAGGAGAAGAAACTCACTTTCATCCCGCCGTACGACGATCCGGACGTAATCGCCGGACAGGGGACTGTCGCCAAGGAGATTCTTGAGCAATGCAGCAAAATTGACGCCGTGTTCGTTCCGGTGGGCGGCGGCGGGCTGGCCGCCGGGGTCGCCGTCTACATAAAGAGCGTAAAGCCGTCGGTCAAGGTATACGGCGTGGAGCCGGAGGATTCGGACTGCATGTACCGTTCGATCAAAGCCGGGCGCAGGGTCTCGATCGACAACCCCGGTCTTTTCGCCGACGGCGTCTGCGTGAAGAAGCCGGGCAGAGAGACGTTCCGCCTCTGCCGGAAACATCTTGACGGGATCGTCAGGGTTTCCACCGGCGAGATGTGCAAGGCGATCAAGGACATTTTCGAGGCCACGCGGGCCATTTGCGAGCCCGCTGGCGCGTTGGCGCTCGCCGCGGCGAAGAAGACGGCGGAGAAGGGCAGGACCTACGCCTGCATCGTCTCCGGGGCGAACATGAATTTCGACCGCATCCGTTTCGTGTCCGAGCAGACCGAGATCGGCGAGAAGCGCGAGGCGATTTTCGAATGCCAGATTCCGGAGAAGATGGGCAGTTTCCGCAAGTTCATCGCCAGGATCGGCAGGCGCTCGGTGACCGAATTCAATTACCGCATGAGCGACCCCGATCACGCGCACGTGTTCGTGGGGTTGAGCGTAAAGGATCAGGAGGAGCGCGATCAGCTCCGCAGGTCTTTCGTTTCGGCGGGATTCCCGACGGTCGATCTTACCGACGACGCGATCGCCAAGGAGCACGTCCGCCACATGGTCGGCGGCCATGTCAGCGGCGTCCGCGACGAAGTCGTCTATTCGTTCGAATTTCCGGAGAAGCCCGGCGCGCTCATGAATTTCCTTTCCGTCATCGCCGGGCGGTGGAACATTTCGCTCTTCCACTACCGCAACCACGGCGCCGACCACGGCAAGGTGCTCGCCGGTTTTCAGGTGCCGGAAGGCGAGCGCGGGGAATTCGCCGGCGTGCTCGACAGGATCGGATACCAGTTCACCGACGTGTCGGACGATCCGGCCTACCGTTATTTTCTCGGCAACAGGGATTGAAAATGCAGACCGTAACAAGCGAGATGAAGGATTCGATGGCGTCTTCCAGCTGGATCAGGAAGATGTTCGAAAAGGGGATGGAGCTCAAAAAGGAGTTCGGAGCCGACGCCGTGTGCGATTTTTCGCTCGGCAACCCCGATGTGCCGCCGCCGCCGGCGACCCGGGACGCGCTGGAGGAGATCGCCGCCGGCGCCGTGCGTCCGCTCGGGCTCGGGTACTGTCCCAACGCCGGTCTTCCAGATGTCCGCGGGAAGATGGCCGCGTATCTTTCCGCCCAGCAGGAAACTCTGCTCGCCGCCAAGGATGTGGTGATGACCACCGGAGCTGCCGGCGCGCTCGTGTCGTTCTTCCGTGCGGTCGTCGAACCGGGCGATGAAATCATAACCCCGGCCCCGTACTTCGTGGAGTACGGCGCGTACTGCGGGCACTTCGGCGGGGTCCTCAGGCCGGTGCCGTCGCTTCCGCCTTCGTTCAGGCCGGATGTAGACGCGATCGCCGCGGCGATCACCGGCAGGACGCGCGCGATCATCATAAACTCTCCGAACAATCCGACGGGCTGCATCTACGGGATAGAGGATCTGCGCAGAATAGCCGCGCTCGTGGACAAGGTGAACGAAAACCGCGAGCGTCCGCTCTTTCTGCTTTCCGACGAGCCGTACCGCGCATTCGCCTACGACGGCGTACAGGTGCCGGCGGTGCTGCCGCTTACGCGATACGCCTGCGTGCTCGGGAGTTTCTCGAAGACGCTTTCCCTCGCAGGCGAGCGTATCGGATATTTTCTCGCCCATCCCGAGATGCCGGACCAGTCATCGCTCGTCGCGGCGGTCACCTTGACCAACCGCACGCTCGGCTTCGTGAACGCTCCGGTGATCGGGCAGCGTCTCGCCGCCGCGCTCGTCGACGAGACCGTGGATCTTGAAATCTACGACCGCCGCCGCAAGCTGATGGCGAAGGTTCTTTCCGATGCGGGGGTGGAGTTTGAAATGCCGAAAGGGGCTTTTTATTTCTTCGTGAAAAGCCCGGTGTCGGACGACAGCGTGTTCGTGGACGCGCTTTTGAAGGAGCGCATTCTCGCGGTTCCGGGAAAAGGTTTCGGTTTCGCCGGATATGTGCGGCTGAGTTGTTCGGTCGACGAGTCCATCATCGAGCGTTCGGCCGGAGGGTTCAAGCGGGCGATGGCGGCATTCAGGCAGAATTAATCAACAAACGGAGGCTCATAAAATGAAAGTGTATATCGGAAGCGACAAGAATGATATGGCCGCGAAAGCGGCGAAGACCGCCGCGGACCGTATCCGCAAGGCGATTGCAGACAACGGCGAGGCCCGCATCATCGTAGCCACCGGCGCGAGCCAGTTTGAGTTTCTCGAAGCGCTCGTGAAGGAGCCGGGCATCGACTGGACGAAGGTAAGCGGCTTTCACCTCGACGAATACGTCGGACTGAGCGCCGAGCATAAGGCGTCGTTCCGCGGATATATGCGCGAGCGGTTCGTCTCCAAGACTCCGCAGCCGATGAAAGTGTTCAACGAGGTGAACGGCGAGGCCGCCGACCCGCAGGCCGAGATCGACCGTCTCGAGCGGCTCATCCGCACCGCGCCGATCGACGTCGCCTGCGTCGGCATCGGCGAGAACGGGCACCTCGCGTTCAACGATCCGCCTGCCGACTTCGACACGAACCGCGCCTACAAGGTGGTTCCGCTCGACGACAAGTGCCGCATGCAGCAGGTCGGAGAGGGGTGGTTCGCCTCCAAAGACGAGGTTCCGACGCACGCGTTTTCGATGACCATCAAGCAGATCATGTGGTCTAAGGCGATCGTCTGCACCTGCCCCGACGAGCGCAAGGCCGAGGCGGTTAAGGGAGCGCTCGAAGGCCCCGTCACAAACATGCTGCCTTCGTCGATCATGCAGATGCATCCCGATTGCGAGATGTTCCTCGATCCGGGGAGCGCGTCCAAGTTGAGCGGAAGATAAAGCGGGTCGGGCGACGCATGATCGACACAAAGGTCAATCTGGGGGGACTTTTAATGTCCACGCCCGTCACGACGGCGAGCGGAACTTTCGGCTACGGAACCGAATACGCCGGAGCGGTCGACTACTCCAGACTCGGCGCGGTTACGGTAAAGGGCATCCGCATCGGCGCCTGGCCGGGCAATCCGATGCCGCGGCACAGCGAAGTCCCCGGCGGACTCGTGAACGCCATCGGTCTGCAGGGCACGGGCATCGACCATTTTCTCGATGTCAGCGTGCCGTGGTACGTCTCCTGCCTGAAGGATTTCGTCTCCGAGCCGCCGCCGATGATCGTGAATATCTGGGGTTCGTCCATCGAGGAATACGCCGAGGTAGCATCGCGGCTTTCGGAGTACAGTCCGTCCGGCGTCAATCCGATAGGCGCGATAGAATGCAACGTCAGCTGCCCGAACGTCAAGGAAGGCGGACACGTCTTCGGACACGATCCGGCGGTTCTCAACCGGCTCGTGGCGGCGGTCCGCAAGGTCTGCAGGCTTCCGCTTATCGTCAAACTCGCTCCGAACGTGACCGACATCCGGCCGTTCGTGCAGGCGTGCGAAGACGGCGGCGCCGATGCGCTGAGCATGATCAATACGATTCCGGCGATGGTCATCGACATTGAAAAGCGCGTCCCCGCCATCGCCAACCGCACCGGAGGACTTTCGGGACGCGGCGTCCATCCCGCGGCGGTGAAACTCGTCTACGATGCGCACAAGGCGACCGGACTGCCGATTCTGGCGATGGGCGGCGTGTACGAGGCGAAGGACGCGATCGAGTTCATGCTCGCCGGCGCGACGGCGGTCGCCGTCGGAACGGCGCTCTTCACGAATCCGAACGTCGTTTCCGAAGTTCACGACGGCATGGTCGAATACTGCAGCCGTCACGGCTTCCGGTCGATTGCCGAGCTTACCGGAGCGTTATGCGAATCCTGACCGGGTACATCTTCCGCGAATTCATCGTGCCGCTCTTCTACTGCTTGGTCGGCTTCGTGTCGATCTATGTGCTTTTCGAGCTTTTCGGTTCCTTTTCGCGGCTGATCGAATCCGGTATGCCGGCGGGAGAGGTGGTCTCGTATTTCTGCGCCTATCTCGCCCCGTATTTCCACTACCTCGCTCCGGCGGCGCTGATGCTCGCCACGCTCTACACCATGTGGATGTTCTGCCGCCATTCCGAAATGGTCGCGATGCGCGCAAGCGGAATAAGTCTGCTGTCGATCGCGAAGCCGATACTGGCGGTGGCGTTCGCCGTCGCCGGTTTCGTGGCATGGGTGAACGAAAGTTATGTGCCGCGCCGCGCGCAGTGGGCCATGCAGCTTCGCAACGAACGCTTCGATTCGAAAAAGATCGCCCGCGCCGACAATATCGTCTACCGCAACTCCAAGGCCGAACGCACCTGGAACGTGGACGCTCTCGGGGACGCCGACGGAAAAATCCTCAACGGGGTCAAGGTCACCGTCGACCGTCCCGGCGGATCGAGGCTTATGAACATAACCGCGGCGAAGGCCGAATATCTCGACGGCGAATGGTGGTTCACCGGGGCGGAGGTCCGCCACTACGATTCGTCCGGGCAGGAGACGGCGACTCCGTCTCCGCAGCTGGATGCGCTGCCGCTGAGGTGTTTTCCGGAATTCAAAGAGCGGCCGGACGATTTCATGATGCAGAACCGTCCTTGGAGGTTCAATTCCGTACACGACCGCTTCCGCTACATCCGCACCCATCCCGAACTCACCGCCGCGGCAAAGGCGGAGTGCAGATACGACGCGTGGTCGCAGATCATGTCGCCGCTGGCGTGCATAGTGATAACGCTTTTCGCCATACCCGCCGGCATCGCGACCGGGCGGCAGTCGGTCTTCCGCGGCATCCTCGGGGCGCTCGGAATGTATTTCGCCTTCTACGGCATTTCGATCGGTTTCATGGTGATCGCCAAAAACGGCTGGTGTCCGCCGGTTCCGGCGGCGGTTCTGCCGGCGGCGGTTTTTCTGGCGCTGGGAATCCGCGCGTTCTATCGCCAGCGGTAAACGGAAGTGGCGGAGGATGGGTGCGGTGTGCTATAATAGCCGGGTCGCGGGGCGCAGAGGGCAGGCGGCGCTCGAGTATGTTCTTTCACTCGCCGGGCTGCTGGTCGTGGTCGCGGTCATGTGGGGGCTTGTCGAGGCGTCGCGGAAGCAGTCGGACCGCACGATGAAACTGGTTGTTTCTGAATATCCATAAAACAAGGAAAGGTAAAATCGCAATGAAGAAAGCTCTGAGAAAAGGTCAGACGATGGTAGAATACATCATTATCGTCGCGCTTATCGCGATTTCGCTCATCGCGGTGTTCACCTATCTGAGCCGCGCTATCGGCAGGAAAGCCGCCGGCGCAAGCGAGGCGCTTTCACAGGAAGAGGGCCAGAAAGCCAAGAGCGCGGTCGATTCCATCGACGAAAGCACGATCAAGAATCTCGGCGAAAACTGAGGATGTGCCGCGGCGGTCAGGCGATGGTCGAGACGGTTATCGCCGTCCTGATCGTCACTTTCGCGTTTCTTGCGCTGTTCAGGCTTTCGCAGCTTCTGACGGGGAAAATAATGCTTGAGCACGCGGCGATGCGAGTCGCCCGCGCCAGAGTCGTCGGCTTCAACGATTTCATGTGCCGCAAGGCCGCGAGGGTCGCGGTAATTCCGGCCGCCGGCAGGAGACTTTGGCCGGCGGACGGGGAGGAATTCGACAGCTCCATGGAGCTTGCGCGGATTTCCATCTACATGAACACTCCCAACGGAGCCGTGGCCAACGGGGTCATGGAGTACGACGGCTGGCGTAAAATGAAGGTTGATCCGGGAACGGGGGACGGCAGCCGCGTGTCAATGGAGACCGACTGGTTCGATCTTGAAGGAGAAGCCGGCATCAAGGGCAATTATCTTCTGTACATGAACGATCACGGGTTATGAGACGGCGGTCGGGACAGGTTGCGCTTTATCTGGTGATGACGCTTCTGGCCGTCACGTTTCTGGTGCTGATGAATGTCGGGGCGTATCTTGCGGTGACGGCGAAGAACCGGGCGATGAACGCCGGCGACGCCGCGGCGCTCGCGGTCGCCAGGCATCAGGGCGAACTCATAAACCGCATAGGTGCGCTCAATGTCGAACATCTCAAGGCGGCGCTCGACGATGATGAGCGGCGGTGCGGGGAGATAGCGGCGGATCAGATGCGCATCTGCCTGCTTGAACCGCTCGACGGAATCGGCATCGGCAACGAACTCGCGCTTCGCAACGGCGCCAAGGCGGACGAGGGAATGACGGAACTCCTGAAACAGCACGTGATCGACATCCGCAGCCAATATCAGAACAATCCCGAGATGTATCCCGAAGCGTGGGAAGGGGCGTGGGAGGAATACGCTGGGCGGCTGGAACTGTCGGTCGGCGCGGGAGTGATCGCCGGACCGGACAATATCGATTTCGTCGATGCCGCCACCGGGCACCTTCTGCTGAACAAACTTTTCTATCATGCCGTCGGCGGCCGCAACTGGTGCTGGTTCCATTTCAACGCGCCGGGACTGCTGGACAGTTACTCCGGTTTCCGCGACTGGGCGCCGCTTCCTGCGGCGTCGGATGAGGTCCGCCGCCGCAGATGCGTCAACAGCGAGGTCTATTCTTTGAATCTCGACCGGCGTGTCGGCAGCGCGCGGGATCTGCTGGGCGATGAACTCATAATGAAACTCACCGGCGCATCGCTTTCCGATATCGAGAATTCATACATGATAACCAACCGGACCCAGGCGTGGTTTTTCTACGATTCCGCCCGGTGGCGGCGTTGGTGGGAGATGGATCCGGACGGGGTGTGGAATTTTCCGGCGGTCGGCAAGGTTAAGGACGAGTACGATGTCCGCGGTTGCGCGGCGGTGTGCCGGGTGGTGCGCAGTGCCGCCGATCTGCTCGGCGGCGGCGAATATTCCGCGCAATGGACGGCGGCGGCGAAGCCCTTTGGAACGGTGACGGACGGCAACGGGGAGCTTTCGCCGGTGACGAGCCTGAAAAATTTTGTGATTCCGGCGTTCACCGATGTGCGTCTGGTGCCGATCGACTCCGTCGGCGGCAGGGATGTTTCCACGGCGGATTACGGCTGGATGACGCATTTGCGCGAACACCTGCCGAGATATCTCGATTCGGGACCGTCGGCGCTCGGATCGTGCTACTATTGCGGTCAGCTTCGCGCGTGGGAAAGCGAAAGTCTGCGTTCGGAAGCGCGGCGCTGGCTCAAGCTTAATTCCGGCAGCTGCGTACGGCCGGGACCGGGCTCCGGACAAGGGGGTACACCCCACGGCCACTGAGCTGTGTCTTGGCCCGGCCTCAGACCTTGCTCTTGTAATGGGTTACTCGAATGTGCAACTGTTGTACAGTGATAGCGGTGTTGGATTTTTCTATTGATGCTTGAGCCGTGCCTTGTCAATGTGACGTCTTCGGTTCGGGCAACGGTACGCACATTTTGATATGGGCGATTTGCGCGTCCTCCGGATGGCGCGGCAATCTTCAGATTGGCCGCGCCATCGAGTCCTGCACAAATCGCCTCATCTGAAAAT
>JAFVZE010000112.1 GCA_017508315.1 Kiritimatiellia bacterium
AACGCATAGCGGCCGAGCTGCCTGAGATGCGGCGCGAACAGGGCGCGGCGGTGATGATAGACGATGACCCAGGGGTCGTAGACTATGCGCAGCCCCGAATCGACGATATCCTTGCAGAGAAGCGTATCTTCTCCCGGCCAGAAATCGGTGCGGTAGCCGCCGATTTTCTCCAGCGTTTCACTGCGCACGAACAGGTTGCAGCTCGGATAGTCGTCCACGTCGCGCCTCACGCCGCCGGCCTTGTAGCGGTAGCGGTAGCCGCCGGAAACGAGCCGGTTGTCGTAGACTCTGCCGCCGAGCCGGGCGAGAAAACCGTCGTTCGGCGGCGTTACTCCGGGGCCGCCCACCGCGCCGACGGAAGGCTCCGAAAAATACTTGACGGCGTATTCTATCCAATGCGCCTCGGGGTAGGCGTCGTCGTCGATAAAGGCCACAATGTCACCGGCCGCGGCTTTTATGCCGATGTTGCGCTTCTCCGCCGGACGGACCTTGCCGGTGGCGATGATTTTAGCGGAACATCCGGCGTTCAAAGACATATCCGAATCTGGAAGCACGATAACCTCGAAATTCCCGTATGTCTGCTTCGAAAGCGCCGCAAGGCATTCGTCAAGCATCCAACTGCCGCCCGGACAGGCGATCACCACCGACACCTTCGGCTTTTTCACGAGCGGACGCGGGACTTCGACTTTGGCATAGTATTTGAGAATCCGCAAGCGGTAGAAAACCGCCAGCGAATCAAGCGCCATCGTTTTGACCGTTCCTGCGCTCAAACATCCGAGTTTGCCGCCGAAATCGATCCGCACCGGCGCTTCGGCGATTTTCGCGCCTCGACTTTGAGCGACGCAAAGCAGCTCAAGGTCGAAAGCGTAGGTCTTGACCAGCATCCGCGAAAGCGCCTCGCCGAGCACTTTGCGGCGGAAAAGCTTCATCCCCGTCTGGGTATCGGTTATTTTGAGTCCGACGGCAAGTCTGACGAGAGTGAAATAAACCCAGCTGACGATCCGGCGATGCCACGGATAGTCCACTTCGGAATCGCGGTGACGCTTGGAGCCGACCACCACATCGGCGCCGTTTTTGACGAGAGACTCGAAAAATACCGGCGTCTGCGCAGGCTTGATGTCGAGGTCTCCGTCCAGAAGCATCACGAACCCGCCGCACGAAGCGTCGAATCCGGCCCTGAGCGCCGCGCCTTTGCCGCCGTTGCTCCCGCAGATGACCGGAGTGAACTTCACATGGCGGTACGAAGAGAAATCGAGCGATCTTAAAATATCGTCGGTCCCGTCGCCGCTGCCGTCGTCGACGGGGACAAGTTCCACGTTGACCCGGTTGCGCTCGAAAAGATCGGCGACACTGCGGAGATTTCCGGCGGCGGAGCCGGCGAGCCGGAAAAAAGGCATAACGACCGACAGCCGGCCTTCGCCGACTGTCGAACGCGTCAATTCCCACTGCTGTTCACTTATCCGCACTTCCGGGTTATTATACCATTATCTCATCAGCGTGTTTTCGATTTTTCGATCATGTCGCCGATTTCCGCCCGGACGCCGCGCAAAACCGCCGGATCGCGCGTGAAGTCCGAGAGCGAACGGATGACCTTGCGCGAGACGGCGTCGACCGCGGCGCGGCCGCACCTCTTTTCCGCCAGCTGCAGCCATTCGTAATCCTGCACTCCGTCGCGCAGCTGCGCGAGACGGATGGACGGATAGACGCGGTCTTTGCCGGGATAGGTCAGAATTCCGTCGCCCGGAGTCGTGATCTGGGTTCTGACGAGCCAATGCGGGAAAAAGAGATCGCCGTCGTCAAGCCGCGCGTTGCCGGGGCCGTTCCAGAAATTGACGTGCCAGAAAAGATAACCGTCGGCGCGGAAAAGATGCGTCTGGAATCCGAGAACGATTCTGCCCTCGCACAGCGGATAGTCGTAGTTGGCGAAGTTGGCGTACGGCCAGCGCGGGCTGCCGCAGGTATACCAGTAGATCTGCTTGCCTTTCGCGCGCAGATAGTCGGAGATATCCTCCTTCCAGACGCTGGAAAGCGGGCAGTAGATGTCGGTCACGATAAATTCATCAAGCGTCGCCTTGCCCTCGCGGAATTTTTTCCAGACCGCGGAGATGTCGTTGTACATGAGCCCCGTCGTCAGCACTTTGACATCGGGGAAGTCCGCCTTCAACCTGTCGCAGAGCGTATGCATCCCCCTGTAGTATTCTCTCGGCCGTTCGTCGAAACCGTACAGGCGCGCGTATTTCACAAGCCCGCGCGCGCGCAGTTCCTTCACGTAGGGATCGAGCCGCTTCTTGAAGGCGGGATAGAAAGAATCGTTGAACACTTCACCGGGCGAGACGTAGCAGACCCACTTGGTATTCGGATTTTCAGGCCTGGGAACGATGTGCAGGAGCGTGAACCCGCTCATGCCGCGCTTCCGCGCGTGCTCGAGATCGTCGAGTTCCGGCAGTTCCGTGCGCGAAATGTCGTCGGGATTGAGCCGGTAGTCGAGCATGAGGTCCTGCGCCTGGCGCCTGATCTTCTTCCAGTTCTCGGGATAGGTGCCGCGCAGATATCCGTCCATAAGTCCCATCGCCGTATCGAGCCCGAAAGTCGCCGGAAGCGAAAAGCCGCGCACTCGCACGGAAAGCGCGACGCGGCCCTTCTCGACGCCGGCCGCGAGCACTTTCGCCGTTCCCGTGTAAACCCCCTCCGCGGCGTCGGCATCGGCGGAAACATCGACCCAGACCGCCTGCGTCGCCCCCTTGCGCACGCGCATCGGAGCGGGCGGCAGCAGCGGGTCGGCCACCCAGCCGGCCTCGAATGCGGGACTTTGCGGATGCATCATGAACATTCCGCCGCGCGGAATGTAACCGACGCGATGCCAGGCGGACTTTCCTTTCAGTCTCCCGCCCTTGCCGTCGACAAGTTCCGAAATCTCGACCGTCACGTCCTCAAGTTCGGTATCGCACGCGGTGGAAACGAGAATCTGCGCACTTGCGGTTTCTCTTTTCGCGATATCGAATTCGAGAAGGCGCGGAGATGAAAGGTCTGCCGCGTCCGGCATATGCGACGGCCAGACATGGCGCATGGAATCCGCTGTCCATACGGCCGTCTTGCGTCCCTTGAGTCCGGGACGGAAAGCCGACTCGGGAACCGTCTCGTACCTGTATACCTTCTCACGGCCTCTGAATTCCGAGTAGTATATCTCATCCTCAGCCGCGAACGGCCACCGGGAACGGCGGGTTTCGTAAAGCCGCTCGCCTTTGCCTTCGCGGCGTTCGAGAAAGAAATTGCGGAATTCCACTCGCCCTATGCCGCCTTTGCGGCACAGCGCGTGCATCTCTATGCGCTTGACCGGTTTCTTCGGCACGAGCGCGCCGCACACCTTCTGCCAATCGTGGGTGCCCTGCGCAAAATCCGCACGCTCGCCCCAGGTTACCGATCCGTCGGCGTAGAAGACGTCAAGATAGACGCTGTAATCGGAGACCGCGACCTTCTCGGCGCGGCTCTCGCCGCCGTAGAAGACGGGCGTAATGTCCGGCACATCATAGTCGAACGCCTTCCACAACCCGAGTTTCACCTCTTCGGCGTACGATGCCAATGCGAAGAAAGACGCAAGCGAAAAGACGGCAAGCGCGCGTAAAATACCGATCATGCTTTTTCCCCTTTTTCTTTTGCCGCCAATTTTTCCAGTTCGGCGGGTTTGAAATCCATTTTAAGCCGCGATCCCGCAGCCCCGAAAGCGCCCATCGGACGGACGCTGAAGCGGAGAGGATGATAGGCCCGCGGCAGAATTTCGGCAGCTTCGAAATCGCAGGCGACGGGACCGGCATCCAGTTCCTGCGGATAAATGAACCTGCGCGAATACACTCTCTTGGTGGCGATTACGCGCTCGACACCGTCGCGCAGGGTCGAAATCTGCGCTTCGTAATCGTTCGCATGCAAAGCGCCGCCCGACGCCGGTGCGACCGGAAAGGTCAATTCGAAGACATCATGCTCCTTTCCGTCGCGCTCTTTCTTGGCGCGGCGTTTCACCGAAAGCGAAGAACCGGCGGGGAAGCGCGGCGCGATTTCCTTTTCCGCCCGGCGGCCGTAATCGAAGGGCCGTATGCCTGAAAGCGGCAGCGGCACCGTCCAGTCCGGGCCGAGCTTCTTCCCGCGGAGAAGATCGTGTCTGGATATCACCATCGCCCTGTCGTGAACGGTGAGCAGAAGTCCCTGCTTGGTTTGCCCGAGCGGAATGATCGGCATCAGCCAGTCCGGCGGACGGCACCGGTTGTCGGAATCGGCATAACCGTTATCGCGCCCGCCCTGCGTGCAGCAGTAGCTGAGCGAAGGCACCTGCACGCAGGTGAAGGGGCCCTGCCAGATGGCCTGCTCATCCGTAGCCGTCAGATGCTTGTGACCGCAGAACACGCACAGATCCGGAAATCTGGAAAAAAGCTCCGTCGTCTGCCCTTCGTCCTGCCCGTAGATGGACTCGTTGCCCAGCGTTCCTCGCGGAATGCGGTGCTGAGAATAGAAAAACGGTCTGCCTTTCACGAGTTCCGGCTCTAGTTTGGCGAAAAAGTCCTCCAGCCCCGGAACGCGGTTGCCCCACTCGTTGCCCTTCTCGCCGCAGGTGAAATGCGAAAGAACGAAATCGTATCCCTTCACGCGCTTGTGGACGATCGGCGCCCATTCCTCCTTAAACGCCTTCTCCCAGATCGCTTTGCGGTCGGCGTAGCGAATCATGACTTTTTTCATTTCCCCTACATCAGGATAATCCTCGCGGCAGTGAGGATGGTTGCGGTAGGTGTATCCCGAGCAGTCGTGGTCGCCGTAATGGAGAAGATTGGCGACAGGCGCACCGTCGCTTCTGAGGCCTTTCGGAAACACTTTGAACCACGTTTCCGCCGCATAGCCGATCTGCGGAGCGACCCCCCAATCGGCTATGTCGCCGCAGCAGAGAACACCGTCCACCTTCCAGTCGTCGAACGTGCGCAGCGCTTTTTCGAACATCGCGCAGGATTCACGCCGGGTGATGTGGATATCGCTCAAAAGTCCGATCCTGAGCCGCACCGGACCCGACGGAACTTCCGCCTCCGCGCCCGGGAGCGCAGGACCTGACGCGGCGAAAGTCAACGATCCGGAAACGAAATCTCGGCGGTTTAGCATCTGCTACCTGCTTTCAGCGTGCCTTGAATACAACCCGGAAAACCGCACCGGCAATCGCCGAAAGCGCGACCAACTTGAGCGCCACGACAATCGGGAACGCCGGCATCCCCGTAAGCGCGAACGAGACGAACGGCACGATCGCGGCGGCGGGAAGGTACCACTTCGCCGGCACCATCGCCGAGAGCGCGGCGAGCGGCCAGAACATCGGCATGAGAACGAGCCCCAAGCCGGGCGCGAAACGGTGGCAGAGCGTGCCGGCGGCGAGCGCGACGAGCGCGGCTCCGAGCGAGATGACGAGATTACGCATTGAATTTCTCCTTGTTGATCCAAAGTCCGAGCGCCGGATTGGGAATGAAGTAGATTTCTTCGCCGTCGACCGTGTTGTAGCCGTACCGAAGTTTTTCCGGATCGTACTTGGCGGCCATCTCGTCGTAGGAGGCCGCCTTGAAGCCGACGCCCTCCACTTCCGCCCGCGAAATCTCCTTCACGCAGTAGGTGATGGAGAAGCGGCCGTCGGACGAGCCGTGGATCAGGTGCGCCGCGGCCCCCATATTGGAGCGAAGATCCTCCGCCTCGGGGCTGTTGAACACTTCAAGAGTGTGCAACCGCCCGCGATAGCCGTATTTGCGGATAAGACCGTCCACCGCCTTGTCCTCGCCGAACTGGTGGACGCCGGGGGCAAGCACGATAAGTTCGCCGCCGTCGGCCATCGCCATGCGGGTGCGGTAGACTGACTTGTTCCCGAGCCAGGTCGAAGTGAATTCCGAAGGTTCGAGATAGACGACGCACTTCTTGATGCCGCGCTCGACGTAGTCGATGTTCTTCTCCTGAGCGAGCTTCACGGCCTCGGTCAGGCATTCGCGGCCTTCGCCGATGAAAAGCCCGTGGCTTAAGATATTGCCGCCGGGGGCGGTGTTGACCGTCAGCACCCAGAGAATCGGACGCGACTGCATATACTTCTCGAGCGCGTAATCGAAAAGCCGGCGCACGGGGGTGTGGTCGCGGCCCATGGCCTCTTCCATTCCGCAGACGGCGCCGATCATGTGCGACTTGTTGATCATGTCGCTGCCGCCCACGCCGACGAACAGATTCTTGGCGTGGTTGGCCATGCCGATCACTTCATGCGGAACGACCTGTCCGGGCGAAATGATGAGATCGTACTTCTCGTCCATAATGCGCCGGTTGACTTCGACCGACACCGGATCCTTCCACAGACCGCCGGAAATTTCGGCGACGACATCGGCGGGAACTTCGCCGAGCTTGACGGCGTCCGTGCGCCAGTTGTGAACGATCATTTTCGAATACGGAATGTCGCCGAACATCGTCTTCCACTGCGGCTCCGAGACCGGCACGTGCGTGCCGAGAGCCGGCATAATGTCGACCCCGACGCCTCGCTGCGTCAGAAGCCGGTAATAGACCTGTGTGATGTAACCGGCGTTCGAATGGAAGCGGGTGAAGTCCGGCGGGATAATAAGCACGTTTTTAAGCTCACGCCCTTCAAGCGAACGCTCAAGGAGTTTGGCGATTTCATGGTTGCTCAATCCCTCGGCGGTTTTGGCCGTTTCGAAAATGTTCATTCCGTCTTTCCTCGCGTCTTAAAGGACCTTGCCGATGCGCTCGATCGCCTCCAGGACGTTCTCGCGTGAGTTGAAGGCGCTGATGCGGATATACCCTTCTCCGGCCTTGCCGAATCCGGCTCCGGGCGTGGTGACGACGTTCGCCTCCTTGAGGAGTTTGTCGAAGAAGTCCCAGCTGTCGCCCTTCACGTCCACCCAGATGTAGGGCGAATCGACGCCGCCGGTCACCGTGTAGCCGAGTTTGGAGAGCGCTTCGCGCACAAGTCTGGCGTTTTCGAGATAGAAGTCGATCGTCGCCTTCGTCTGCGCCTGACCCTCGGGCGAATAGATCGCCTCGGCGCCGCGCTGGGTGATGTAGCTCGCGCCGTTGAACTTGGTCGTCTGGCGGCGCGTCCACATCGCCTTGAGATTCACCTCGCTGCCGTCGGCGGCGTAGGCGACGAGCTCCTTGGGAACGACCGTATAGCCGCAGCGGATGCCGGTGAATCCCGCCGTCTTCGAATAGCTGCGGAATTCGATCGCGCACGTCTTCGCGCCCCTGCATTCGAAAATCGAATGGGGGATTCCGGGAGTGCGGATGAACGCCTCGTACGCCGCGTCAAAGAGGATGAGCGACTTTTTCGCGTTCGCCCAATCGACCCACGCCTGCAGCTGCTCGAGCGTCGCGACCGCGCCGGTGGGGTTATTGGGGTAGCAGAGATAGACGACGTCGGCATCACAGCCCTCCGGTCCCGGCACGAAACCGTTGGCGGCGTCGCAGGTGAGAAGCGAATAGCCGCGTCCGGTCATCACGTTGGTGTCGACGTAGACGGGATAGACGGGATCGCCGACGGCGATCTTCACGTCCTGCGCGAAAAGTTCCTGAATGTTGCCGCAGTCGCACTTCGCGCCGTCGGAGACGAGAATTTCATCGGCGGAGATGTCGATGCCGCGGTCCTGGAAATCGACCTTGGCGATCTTCTCGCGCAGAAAAGCGTAACCCTGCTCGGGGCCGTAGCCGTAGAACGCGCCCTTGCCGGCCTCGTCGTCGACGGCCTTGTGCATGGCCTCGATCACGGCGGGCGCGAGCGGCTCGGTGACGTCGCCGATGCCGAGACGGATGATCTTCGCCTCGGGATTGGCCGCCTGATGCGCGCTTACGCGGTGGGCGATTTCGGCAAAGAGATAAGTGGGTTTGATCTTCGAGTAGTTTTCGTTTACGTGGAGCATGGTTTTATTCCTTTTCAAGATTGAGTTTAGGGATGTATCCGGGCATCGCGGCAAGAGACGCGAAGAAAAGCGACAGCACGGCCGGAGACCGGAGCGGACAGTCGCCGAAGCCGTGAATGACGGTGGCGGCAACCGCCGCGAGAATGAAAAACACGCTGGACGGCATCACAAAAAGCTGCACCGGTTTTGGCGGCAGGTCTTTCGGCTTGGCGAAACGCGCGGCTTTCACAAGCGCATGCCAGGCGACACCGACAGGCCAGCAGAGCATCGCGAACATCGCCAATATCGCCCCGAAGCCGATTATTCCGTGTTCGGCGAGAAACTGCAGATAATCATTGTGAACGTTGATGCCGCCGACACGCTGTATGTCTTTGTATTCCGCTTCCGTCATCTTCGGAATGCAGAAGTGCCGATATCCCCAGCCGCCGCAGCCGAAAAGCGGATATTCCTTCCAGATTTCGGTGGCGACGCGCACATGGTACTGCCCCTTGCCGGTCACGCGGTCCAAAACCGCGGCGGTGTTGAGCGTATCCACTTCGCGGCGGATATTCTCCGGCATGAACACCGTCGAGAAAAAGACCATAAGCCCCAGCGCAAGCGCGCACCATACGCCTGACTTTATCCGGAACGCCTTGGACTTCTTGGCGGTGAACGAAATAAAAGTGTAAACAAAGAATATCGCCGCAAGTGACGTCACCAGAATGATCGAGGCGCGGGACAATGTGTTGAGCGCGGCAAAAAAACATACGGCGGCCGGCAGCACGAAGAAGTGTTTGCGCCAGAACACGCCGCGGCGGTCCTTGCCGTCGGAAACCTCGGAAGCGGCGATATCCTCAAGGACGTCTTCGCGGCGGTTGTGCCACGCCGCGACCGCCAGCGCGAAAACGGTGGTGAAATAGTCTCCTGCCATATTCGGATATCCGAAAGACGAGAAGAAATCGCCCGCCTTGCGGCCGTCGGGAAGTTCCGCCCAGAACGGGCCGGGAGCGCCGGCGGCCGACTGCACAAAGCCGAGAAGCGCAAGCGCGGCGCCGTTCCACACGAGCATTTCAACGAGCAGTCTTTTACCGCGACGGCGGAGAGAATGTTTCACGGCGACCGTCACCGATAATGCGACGGCAAACCATTCCACCACATTGAGATGATGAAGACGATTCACGCAGAACGGCAAAAACCTGACCGGCGGATCGGGATTTATGCCAAGCGTGATCTTGTCGTAATCGCAAACCGGACACAGACCGTTATTCACAAAGGGAACGAGCAAAAGCGCCATGAAACCGAGCGCGGTCCACACCAGCGGGTCGTGCCGCATCGCCTTCCATGTCCGGCGTCGCGCGTTGTAAAGCGACTCTCCGGAATGACGCTGCGGGAAACAGAGCATCATCTCCCAGAGAAAAACGACAATCCACGGCACCACGGGCAGGAGCAGTTCGGCGCGGGTGCCGCCGAAAATCCACGCCATCAGCGAGATGACGATCGCCGTATACGCGACTACCGCATTTTCATAAAGAAACGACATATTCCATTACCTTCCCGACCGCATCTTTTTCGCTTACCTTGCAGACTTGCGATCCTTTGACGTAAAGCAGAAACTCTCCGTCGCCGCCGCACAGGGCGACATCGGCACCCTTGGCCTCGCCCGGCCCGTTCACGGCGCACCCCATGACCGCCACCTTGGCGAGCGTCTTGCCGGGATTGGCGAACTGAAAGCGTTCCAGTTCCGCCTCGACCGCCGCCGCGACGGCGAAAAGACCGACCTTGGTGCGACCGCAGGTCGGACAGCTGACGATCGCCGGACCCGGCGCACGGAGACCGAGACTGCGCAGTATCTCCAATCCCGTCTTCACCTCGTTTTCCGGCCGGTCGGTAAGCGACACGCGGACGGTGTCACCGATCCCCTCGTCAAGCAGAATCCCGAGCGCGACCGAAGATCGCACCGTGCCCGGCAGCGCCGTTCCCGCCTCGGTCACTCCGAGATGAAGCGGGCAGTCGGTTTTCTCCGCGAGCTCGCGGTATGCCGACAGGGTGTTACCGACGCTTGAAGACTTGACCGAAACGGCGATGTCGAAAAATCCCTCGTTCTCAAGAAGCTTTATGTGCTTGAGCGCGGACGAGACGAGCGTCTCGCCGTTTTCAAGACTTCCCGAATTGACGCCGACGCGGATCGGAACTCCCTTGGCTTTGGCGGCTCGGGCCACGGCCTGCACCTTGTCGCGTCCGCCGATGTTGCCGGGATTGAGGCGCAGCGCATCCGCTCCGGCCTCAAGCGCGGCGAGCGCGAAACGGTAATCGAAATGGATGTCCGCAACGATCGGAATCGGACTTTGACGACGCACTTCGGCAAAGACTTCCGCCGCCCTCAGATCGGGAACCGTGAGCCTGTAGATGTCGCAGCCGGACCGGGCGCAGCGCAGAAGCTGCGCGAGACACGCCGAAGCGTCATGCGCATCGGCGTTGCCCATCGTCTGAACGCTCACCCGGGCGCCGCCGCCCACGCAAACGTTACCGACTTTCAGCGCCCGTGTTTGAGTTCGTCTGTACATTCACAGTTTCCGGCTGATAGGTGTGGATCCTGTAGCTGCGGTAGGAATCGCGGATGACGAGCAGTCCCATAAGTCCCATGAGAACCGCCATGAACGCCAGCGAAAGATATTTGACGACGCAGTCGGGTACGCGGCGGCGGAACACGAGCGCGAAGAGGGAGAAAAGGATCAGACCGCCGTCGAGAACGGGAATCGGCAGCAGATTGAGAATCGCCAGATTGACATTCAAGAAGCGCAGAAATCCGATGCCGTCCCAGATGTCGCGGCGGACCTGACGGTAAAGCCCCTCGGCGATCATGACCGGACCGCCGATCGCCTGGCTCGTGGCTTTGGCTTCCTTGGGCGTCACCAGTCCTTTGAGCACCCGGAAGATGGATCCCGCGTCCCACGCCAACTGTCTCAAAGGATTGCGATCCGGCATCCAGCTGACGGCTCCAGTCGAATTGGTGACGCTCAGAGCCATGATGAACCACGCGCCTGTCGCCTCGTGGCGCGCCGGCGTTATTTTCAGCGTTTTTAGCTCGCCGCCCCGCTCGACGGTGAATTCGGTCTCGCGTCCGCCGGCGATCTGGACCTCCGTCTGCATTTCGGTCCAGGTGCGGACATCGCGCCCGCCGACCGATTTGACGACGTCGCCGGCGAGCATGCCGCCCTTCGCCGCCGCGCCGTCCTCGATGACGTTGCCGATTTTCGCCGGCAGCTCCCCGAACTTCACTCCGGGAACGAGCGAAAGCAGAACCGCGATGAATACCGCCAGAACGACATTCATCATCGGACCTGCAACCGCCACGAGCAGTTCCTTCCAGGCGGGGATGCGCTCGCGCGCCGCGGCCGGTTCACAGTCCGACGACGCGCCCTCTATCGCTTTGGTGCCCTCGGGATCGACATCGGGAATCGAGACGTAACCGCCGAGCGGGATGGCGGAAATGCGGTATTCCACTCCGCGCCATTTCTTTTTCCAGAGCGCCGGTCCGAAACCTATCGAAAAGGCTTCAACCTTGAGTCCGAGCTTGACCGCCACGAGGAAATGCCCTAACTCGTGAATGAAAATCGCAAGTGAAAAAAGCGCCACACAAAGCGCGATGTACGCTACCGTGACAAGTGTTTCCATGTCCAGTCGTTTGCCTCCCAAACCGCGTCGAGCGAATCACAGGCGATTTTCGGCGCCTTCGCAAGACATTCCTCAACAGTTTTGGCGATGTCGGCGTATCCGATCGCCCCTTTCATGAAATTCTCCACCGCCCATTCATCGGCCGCGGCGAGAACCGCGCACGCGCAGCCGCCGGCGGCGACCGCCTCGGAGACGAGCCGCAGACACGGAAAACGCACAGGGTCGCTTTTGCGGAAGGTGAGCGAGCCGAGCCGGGCGAGATCAAGCGTCCGACGCTCGGCAGGCAGGCGCTCCGGCCAGGTGAGCGCGTACTGGATGGGAACGCGCATATCCGGCGGGCAGAGCTGCGCGAGCGTCGAACCGTCCTCGAACGTGACGAGCGAATGAACGATGCTTTGCGGATGCACCACCACTTCGATATCGGAAAAATCTACGTCGAAAAGCCACTTCGCTTCGATCATCTCGAAGCCTTTGTTCATCATGGTCGATGAGTCGATCGTGACTTTGGGCCCCATCTTCCAGCTCGGATGTCTGAGGGCATCTTCCACGCTCACGCCGGAAAGATCAGCCGGCGCGTCAAGAAACGGCCCGCCGCTCGCCGTCAAAATGAGTTTGGATATCTTCCCGCCGCCTTGCATGCACTGGAACATCGCGCTGTGCTCGCTGTCGACCGGCAGAATCCTCACGCCTTTTTCGCGCGCTCTCGCAGAAACGAACTCACCCGCCATCACCATCACTTCCTTGGTGGCGAGCGCGATGTCCATCCCCTTGTCGATCGCCGCGAGCGTGGGTTTAAGCCCCGACATCCCCACCGTTGCCGTCAGGCACACGTCGGCGTCGTTCTCCTCCACCGCACGGACAGCCGAATCCTCACCGAGATAAGCCTTCGCTCCGAGTTTCTCCGCATACGACAGGCACTTCTCTTTCGAACTGCGCGCGGCAAGCGCAACGACCTTGAATTCATCAGGGTGCGACAAGACAACGTCGATCGCGCTTTCGCCGATCGAACCTGTAGCTCCCAATATGATTATTTTCTTGGTCATTGACCGCGTATTATACCATAAGGCCATTGAATTTATTTTAGCCGCTTCTGCACAGCTTCGGTGACGAACGGCGCGGTATCTCCGCCGTAACGGGCGATTTCTCGGACCGTGGAAGCGGTTACATATGCCAGATTCTCGCTCGGCATCATGAACAGCGTCTCTATCTCCGGCGCCAGACGGCGGTTGGTAAGCGCCATCTGGAACTCGTACTCGAAATCCGAATAAACCCTGACGCCGCGGATCACCACTTTCGCGCCTTCACGGCGGCAGAAATCGACAAGCAACGTATCGAGAATCGCAACCTCGACATTGTTCAGACCGGCCTTCTCGACATCCTCGCGAATCATCGACAGCCTCTCTTCGCGGGGAAACATCGCCCCGTCCTTGGTACTCGTCGCGGCCACCGCGACGATCAAACGGTCGTAGAGCTTTGCCGAACGCTGAATAAGATCGAAGTGTCCGCGGGTCATCGGATCGAACGTACCCGGATATACTGCCGTTTTTTCTGCCATAGTTCCAATATTATAGCAAAAAACGCCGCGACTTAAAATTGCGCCGTCACTGAAGTTTCACCGGCGCAGAGGGATTCGCTCGCGGGAGCGCAACACGACGAACACGGCCGAAACTGCCGAAATTCCGATCGCGACGGCGACCGCCAGAAGAACCGGCATTCCGCCGGGAACCAACCCCCATGGCTGCCCTTTATCGACGCTCGTCCACAGAATGAAAGAGACCACCACCGCGATCATGAACATCCCCGGGAGCAGCGCCACCAGCGACTTCATTCCCTTGCCCTCGCGAAGCATCCACACCGAACAGGCCATCAGCGTCGAAGCCGAGAGGACCTGATTGCCCCACGCGAAATAGTTCCACACATGACCGAAGCTTTTCGCGCTCAGATTCGACCACCAGAGACAGGCGGCGACGACGGCGACCAGCGGCAGACAGGTCATGATGCGCGGCATTATCTTCACCTGGTCGATTTTCAGCATCTCGGCAAGCGACAGGCGGGAACTTCTGAGCGCCGTGTCTCCCGAGGTGATCGCAAGAACCACGATTGCGAAAACGGCCACGCCACCCATCCACGGACCGAGGAAATGGCAGGCGATCTTCCCCAGCACCTGCGCCGGAGGCAGCGAAAGGTTTTCCGGGGCGATATTGTACATCGCCAGCGCGGCGGAGGACCAGATCATCGCGATGATGCCTTCCGCGATCATCATGCCGTAGAACGTAAGGCAGGCTTCGCGCTCGGACCTGATGGTTCTGGCGACGATCGGCGACTGGGTCGCGTGGAAACCGGAGATGATTCCGCAGGCGATGGTCACGAAAAGAAGCGGAAAGATAGGACTGCGGCCATCAGCGTCGAACACTTCCCTGCGATAGCGCAGAAACTCCGCGCCTTCCTCGAGAATAGAAGGATCGAGGAATGCGCTCCAGACAACCGCGCCAAGCACCGCCGCCGAGCCGATCAGCAGCAATCCCCCGAACACGGGGTAGACGCGTCCGATTATCGCATCCACCGGAAAAAGAGTGGCGACGATGTAGTACGCGAAGATTATCCCAACCGCCCACCAGAAAAACGAAATCTGCGGCAGCCACTGCTTGTCGATCAGATTGGCGGGAACATTGATGAACACCGCGACCACCAGCAGCAGCAATACGAGCATGAACCACGAAAACACCGCCGAATACCGCCGGCCGAGCGTCGAGCGGATTATTCCGGGCAGGTTCGCGCCGTTCATCCTGATCGACGCCATCGCCGCGATGAAATCATGCGCCGCGCCGAGCAGAACGCAACCCGCCGGAATTATGAGAAGCGATATTTTGCCGAACTTTATGCCGGCGATGACACCGATGACCGGCCCGACCCCGGCGATGTTCAGAAGCTGGATCAGCATATTCTTCCACATGGGAAGCGGCACGCAGTCCACGCCGTCGGGACGGGCGACGGCAGGCGTAGGATTATCCCCGGGGGCGAGAAATTTCTCAATCAGCTTGCCGTACGTGAAATACCCGGCGATCAGAAACGCGATTCCTCCGAGAAGCCAGCACATACCGCATCACCTTCCTTATTTGCCCTCTTTAAGTGCCTTGTCGATCTCCGCGATGAACTCCGAAGCGGCTTTGCGTCCGGCCCTCGGCCTTGCAAGCTCCTTGCGCTCCGGCGAAAGCAGGACGAATGTCGGATATCCCCTTACGCCGAATTGCTTGGCCAGAGCGAAGCGCTTGGACCTGGTTTCAGCGTCGGGACGGCCGTTCTTCGGAAAATCAACCTTGAGGCAGACCATTTTTTCTGAAAACTTCTCCCACTGGCCGGTACTGAAGATGTTCTTGTCGGCAAGAATGCACCAATAGCACCTGTCGCTGCCGGTGAAATTTACAAACACCGGCTTTTTGTCTTTGGCGGCGGTTTTGAACGCGCCGTCGATATCCTCGGTCCAGAGCGACTTCGCCTTGTCCGCCGCCGATGCGGATTCGGACATATTCGCGGCGCTGCCTGCGAAAAGACCGTCAGATGCCAACGCCGCCAGGGCAACCGCGCTCATCAAAATCACACGTTTCATAATATCCTCCTTGCTGTTTTACGGACTTGTGTCTTCTACTTCAGTTCGTCGGCGATCTCTTTCATGAGTTTCGCATACTCCTCGGAAACGAAATCGGGCTTGTATTTGCAGCGCCTGACATCCGTCTTGAAGAGCTTGGCCGTCCATACCAGCGCCTGCAGATACTCGCCGCGGCGCGCAAGATGGCATACGTCGCTGTTGGGCACCCATCTGTTCTCCTTTGTGCGCTTGAACTGGTCGCGCTCCGGCTGCCGGCCGCCGCCCACCACGTCGCCGCCGAAGGAATTCTCGGTGTATTTCACCGGCAGTCTCCTGCGCCATTCCTGCACCGCGGTCCCCATGCGGATCATCCCGAGCGAATGTTGTTCGGCGAAATCGGCATACGCCGCCTTCAGCTTTTCATACATCTCGTCCTGGTCGATCTTCCACTTTTTCAACCGCTTGTCCCACGGAGTGTAGCTCCAGGTCTCCTGAACGTAAATCTTCGCCGTCGGCGCAAGTTCACGGATCTTGGCCACAAGCTCATCGCCGAAAGGATGATAACTTTCCTTCTGCCAACTCTTGCCGCTCGCCTGCTGGACGGTGACGACATCCCACTTTTCACTTCTCAAAGCGTCGCAGACGTTGGCTTTTCCGCGCGTGATCTTGCCTTCGCAATTGCGCGAGAAACCGTACGGCAGAAAACTCTTGTCCCCGTCTTTCTGGACATTGTCCCAGTGCCGCTCCAGCGAACATCCGCCGATGTACAGCGAAGCGAGATCGAGTCTCAATCCGAGGCTTTCCGCGACCGCAGGCATATGCTGCAGCGCACACACCGAAAAGCTGTTGCCGATCATCAGCACTTTGAGAGGTTTTTCCTCTTCGGATTTGAACGTCGAACAGCCGGACGTCAGAACCGCGCCGACGGCGGCCGCCGCGGCGATGATATTGATCTTCTTCATGTCATACTCCTTAGTATTATTCCTTTGAGATACAGCCCTTCCGGAAAGCCGAGCGTCACGGGATGGTCGCTGCCCTGCCTCGTGCGGGCGATGATTTGAAATTCGCGTCCGGCGTCGAGCGCGGCTTCCTGGACCATTTTGTCGAACATTTCGACGGTCATCGCTCCCGAACACGAAAACGTGGCGAGCGCCCCGTTCGGCTTCAGAAGCTTCATGGCCAAGAGGTTGATATCCTTGTAGCCGCGGTACGCCTTCATGATCTGCGATTTTGATTCCGCGAACTTCGGCGGATCGAGAATCACGAGATCGAACTTTTTTCCTTCGTCGCGGCACTTTCGCAGATAGGCGAAAACATCGGCTTCGACGTATTCGACGTTCGAGTCGCAGATGTGCGCCAAACCCTCGTTCTTCTTCGCCAGTTCCAGCGCGCTTCGCGAAACGTCGACCTGCGTAACGTTGTTCGCGCCGCATATCCGGCAGCAGTGGCCGAAGCCGCCCGTGTACGAAAAACAGTTGAGGACGTCGCCGTTGTTGCCGAGCGGACCGACGACGGCGCGCGCGTCGCGCTGGTCGAGGTAAAAGCCGGTCTTGTGCCCCTTGCGCACATCGACGTAGAACCGCGCGGCGCCTTCGGCGATCTCCACGAGTTCCGGCGGCTCGCCGCCGGCGAGAACTTCGAACCCGGGCTCGGTCGCAAGACCCTCTTTGGCGCGCACATCGACATCGTTTCTCGCCGACACGCCGAGACAGAACGGCGCGAACGTCATAAGCGCGGAGGCGATTTCGCCTTTGCGCATTTCCGCGCCCGCGCTCGTGAACTGGCAGACGACCCAGCCGGCGTAATAGTCGGCGACCACGCCTGGCAGACTGTCGCTTTCGGCGTTCACAAGCCGCACCGCGTTCGTGCCGGCATCGGCAAAAAATTCGGCGCGGCGGCCGACTGCGGCGGCGACAAGCCCTTCGACGGTCTTTTCGTCCGGAGCCGAAGAACCGAACGTCACCATCCTGACGCGGATCTGCGATTGCGGCGAATGCCAGCCGAAGCCGAGCGTCTCCCCGCCGGAGGATACGACCTCCACCCAATCGCCGGAACCGGCAGCCGAATTTTCGGCGAGAGCGCCGCTGAAAATCCACGGGTGGCGGCGGCGGACGCTGTAATCGCGTTTAGGTTTGAGAACGGCCTTTTCCATCAGCGCACGCGCTTGATCGCGCCGAATTTGCAGACCTGCGAACACTGTTTGCACCCCGCGCACAGACCGGGATCGATAACCATCTGGTACGCGCCCTTGCGGATCTCGGTGCCGCGCTTCATCGCTGGGCAGCCCATCTTGAAGCACATCCCGCAGGCCTTGCACTTTTCGGCATCGACCTCGCAAAGTCCTTCCCTGGTGAGCTTCGCGGCGATCCGGCAGGGAGCGTAGGCGATGATGAGCGCACCCTCGTCGCCGTCCATGGCGTCCTTCAGAACTTTCTCCAGTTCCGCAAGATCGTCGGCGGAGACGGTAACCACCTTCCGGTAGCCGCAGGCCCTGGCGATCGCGTCGATTTCGGTGACGGGGGCGGGGTCGCCCGCGAGCGTCTTGCCGCTTCCGGGGTTCTCCTGATGTCCGGTCATGCCGGTGATGCGGTTGTCGAGAACGACCGTCGTGACGGGAGTGCCGTTGTAATGCGCGGAAAGGATTCCCGTCATGCCGGAATGGAAGAACGTCGAATCCCCGAGCACCGCGCAGATGCGGCCCTTCAGCCCCGCCTTCTTCATGCCCGCGGCGTTGCCGATCGAAGCTCCCATGCAAATCGTCGTATCCATCGCGTTGAGCGGAGGAAACGCGCCGAGCGTGTAGCAGCCGATGTCGCCGGTCACCGTCGCTCCGAGTTTGGCGAGCGTGTAGAAAACGCCGCGGTGTCCGCAGCCGGCGCAGAGAACGGGAGGACGCGTCGGAAGTTCGGGAACTTTCGCCTTCTTCGTCTTCGGCACGTCCTTGAGAATTTCATGCCGCAGTTCCTGCAGACGGTCGGCGTTCAGTTCGAACATGTTGAGATCGGTTTTGTGGGCGACGGTCGCGATGCCCATGGCCTTGATCTGATCCTCAAGGAACGGATCGAGCTCTTCGACGACAAGCAGTTTTTCGACCGACTTGGCGAACTTCCTGACGAGCGCCTTGGGAAGCGGATTCGTCCAGCCGAGTTTGAGGATCGAATATTCCGGAAAAATCTCCTTCACGTACTGGTAGGCGACCGCGCTCGTCACGATGCCGAGCGACTTCTTGCCGGGAATGATGCGGTTGAACGGCGACTTGACCGCCTCCGCCTCCATCGCGGCGCTGCGCTTCTCGGCGGCGATGCGGTGTCCGCGCGCGAACATCGGCACGGGAATCGTCTTTTTGATGTTCTTGACGTAAGGAATAAGCGCCTTCGGCGCGGGCTTGAAGCGTCCGAGCTCGACGAGCGACGAACTGTGGCTCGTGCGCGTCGTCAGGCGGATGATGACCGGAACCTCGAACTTTTCCGAAAGCGAAAACGCCGCGACCGTCATATCGTAGGCTTCCTGACTGTCGGCCGGCTCCAAGAGGAGCGCGCGCGCGAACTTCGCGAGATTGCGGTTGTCCTGCTCGTTCTGAGAGGAATGCATGCCGGGATCGTCGGCGGAAATGATCACCATACCGCCGGTGGCGCCGACGAAAGTGAACGTCATCAAAGGATCCATCGCGACGTTGAGTCCGACGTGCTTCATCGCCGTCAGCGCGCGCGCGCCGGCCATCGACGCGCCGATCGCCGTTTCCATGGCGACTTTTTCGTTCACCGCCCATTCGCACCTGACGGTGTCTTTGAACTTCGCGACATTTTCAAGGATTTCCGTGGACGGAGTCCCGGGATAGGCGCTTGCGACCACGCACCCCGCCTGCGCCGCACCGTAGGCGACCGCTTCGTTTGCACTGAGAAACTTCTTCATTTACTCTCCTTTGGATATGGCGGATATTTTACCATAATCCGCGACGTTTATGCTCAGGATTCGTCGTTTGTTTTAGCGAATGTTTTAGGCGATGCGAAGGTCTTAAAAGGCAAGAGAATCGGTGACAAGGCAAGGGACATAAGGGACGAAAGCGACGATATTCCAAGGGTGCTTGCGCGTCAGGCTATCAGCGGAAATCTGGGGACAGACCCCGGAAATCTGGGGACAGGCCCCGAAAATCCTTGGAAAATTCGGAAAATCCAGTTATTGACTCCGGCAGCGGCACAGGCGCGAAGCTCTCTCTTGCCGTCGCTTGGGTCTCTTTGGTCCCTTTTGTCCCTTCAAAGACTCTCCAAGCCAAAAAAAAAATTGCCGGCGACGTCCTACTCTCGCACGGGCGAGTCCCGCACTACCCTCGGCGATGGGGCCCTTAACTTCTGTGTTCGGAATGGGAACAGGTGTGACAACCCCTCTATGGTCACCGGCAAAAAGCCGTTTGAATAATGTTCGAATGTTAGAATGTTAGAATGTTTGAATGATTTCGACTTTCCGACATTCGTTAATTTGAAACATTGTTCAGAGTTGGGAATTAAAGAGAATTACAACGTTTTTGAGATGCGATTTGATCTCACTTTTTAGTGAAGTTTTTCATTCGAACATTCAAACATTCAAACATTCGAACATTAATAAATAAGCTAAGCCTCACGTCTTATTAGTACCGATCAGCTCAACGTATCGCTACGCTTACACCTTCGGCCTATCGAGGTCGTGGTCTACAACCTGACTTTAGAGGGATTGCTCCCTGGGAAAACTTGTCTTGGGGGAGGCTTGGCGCTTAGATGCTTTCAGCGCTTATCCGTTCCGAACATAGCTACCCGGCCTGCCGCTGGTGCGACAACCGAAACACCATTGGTTCGTGATTCCCGGTCCTCTCGTACTAGGGAATCTTCCCCTCAATTTTCCTGCGCCCACAGAGGATAAGGACCAAACTGTCTCACGACGTTTTGA